>JALVXQ010000317.1 GCA_027038255.1 Sulfurimonas sp.
GTGCTACAGGGCCTAGACAGTTTGTCGTACAGGAAGCATTTGAGACGATTTTCTCTCCATCATATTTCTCTTCATTCACACCCAATACAAATGTCGGTGTAATCTTGTCTTTTGCAGGAGCAGAAAAGAGCACTTTCTCTACACCGTTATCGATGTGAATCTGTGCAGACTCTTGTGTAAGAAAAACACCTGTACACTCTAAAACCATATCTGCACCGCAATCCGCAAATGCAAGATTTTTAGGATCTCTGTCAGAAAAGAGTCTGATTTTATGCCCATCTATACTTATGTAATTTTCATCAAGCTCTTCTACTTCACTTTTAAAAGTGCCATGAACAGAGTCATTACGTAAAAGGTAAAGCATCATATCCATACTTGCCATATCATTGATAGCCACTATTTCAACATCGTCTCTTGTCGCAGCAATACGAGCAACACAACGACCGATTCTACCAAATCCATTAATTGCTATTTTGAGTGCCATTATATATCCTAATATAAAAATAAATTCGCTTATTTTAGCCAAAATTAGCTATAATTCGTATTAAAGTACCTATCCAAAAATAAAATCAATTAACAGCGATAAGAAAAAGGTATAGATACAAGGCAGATTTTTGCAGCACTAGCTGGTCTAATGCAAAAAAATCTAACGAAGTCAGATGTGCTTTTTTCTTATCGCCAGTAGGGAGGTTTAAAATGATACTTATTACTGCGTTAAAACCACTTGAAGCTACTAGTAGCTCCTGCGTAGTTTCGCCTTATACTAAGCATCATTTTAAGCCTCTGTTATTTGGTTTTATTATTGGATAGGTACTTATGAAAACAGTCGCACTCTATGGAGGTTCATTTGATCCTCCACACCTCGGTCATGAGGCAGTCGTAAAGGCTTTAGAAAAGTTAGATTTTATAGATGAAATTATAATCATGCCAACTTTTTTAAATCCCTTTAAAGAAAACTTTACAGCCCCTGCAGAGTTACGATTGCAATGGCTTTTAGAGATTTTTTCGGATTACAAAAAAGTGCATGTGAGCTCTTTTGAAGTAGAAAACAAGAGAAAAGTACCTGCTATAGAAACTGTTCAAGAGTTGCTGAAGATGTATGACAAGATTTATTTTGTCATTGGTGCGGACAATCTTGAGAGTTTAAAAAAATGGTATAAATATGAAGAGCTTACAAAACTTGTCACATTTATTGTAGCTACACGCAACGATGTGCAAGTGCCGCTGAACTTTATGAAGATTGCTGTTGATGTAGATATCGCTTCTTCAGAGTTACGAAAAAAAATGGACAAAACAAAAGTGCCGCAAATATGCGCAGATAACATTATGAAATATTACAAGGAACACAATGCAAAAGAGAATTGAAAAAATAACAGAAACATTAGATACAAACAAAGCAGAAGCGATAGAGGTTTTTGACCTGCGTGAGAAGAATTACTTTGTAGATTATGCAATTATTGCCTCATCACTTGGAAAAAAACACACAACTGCCCTTTTAGACCATCTTAAAAATGCTCTTAAACCTGAAGAGACATTCAACAATGTAGATGAGAGCGGTGACTGGGTTGTCGTTGATTTAGGAGACATCCTCATTCACATTATGACACCTGAGTACAGAGTCAAATATGACATGGAGACTTTTTTAAGTGAACTCAGTGGTGAGGACTAAGAATGCTTTTTCTTCGGAGTTTTTTTAACGCTCTTTTTTTTGGTTTTTAGAGGAACAGTTACAATAGGCGAAGAAGCTTTCTCTTTTGCCAGCGCTTCTTCCTTTTCATACTTCTCTAAAATCTCTTTATAGTTATAAATCGCTTCGACATATTTAACCGGTTCTGCCCCTCTTGCATATCCGTATTTCAGACTTCTGTAGTATTTTTTCTGCGACAGAAGCGGTAGAATAATTTTCATATCACTCCAAATATTTGGATTAAGCCCCAGTCTTGTAGCCAGTTTTTGCGCGTCTTTTATATGCCCCATACCTATGTTATACGCTGCGAGTGCAAACTTCAGTCTGTTCTCTCCTTCAACGCCTTTAGGGACAAACTTCATCATCTGGTTTAAGTGTCTAGTACCACCGAGAATACTTTGCTTCGGATCAAGCCTGTTTTTCACACCTAATATCTTTGCTGTTGTTTTTGTCAGCATCATGAGTCCGCGAACACCTGTAAAACTCTTGGCTCTCGGGTTCCAATGTGACTCTTGGTATGAAACAGATGCAAGCAGTGTCCATGGAATGGAAAAACGCGTTCCGACCTCTTTAAAGTATTTCTTGTATCTTGGCAATCTTGATTTTATGCGCTTGTAGAAAACTTTTGTATTGTAATAATCAAAGAAAAGAACATACGAGTAGTAGTGATCTTTGAGCTGTGTCATCCCACCTTTTTGGTTAAAATCATTCAACCATGCGTACATATCTGCTTCAAGTTTTTTAGCATCTTTTGGGAGTAACCACGCCAGCTGTTCCCGTCCACTTATAGAAAAAGCCAAGGCAATCTCAGGAAAAAACTTTAAATTTAACGCATAGATGTTTGAATCTGCAACGGTACAGTCTATTTGATGTTTGCCTACCATTTCCAAAAGCTCTTCTGTTGAGTAATCCGAACTCGTTGTGAAATTGATATCAAAACCATCTTGGTGGAGTTTTTTAAGTGTTTCACTGTAGCTTGTGTCATCTCCTACCATAATGGAGAGTCCTTCAAGATCTTCTACGTCTCTTGGAAATTTTGAACTGCCTAACATTCCACGGTTACAGATAACCTGCTCTTGCACTTCAAAATAGGAGGGACCAAAATGGTAGAGTTTTTCTCTACTTGGAGTTTTTGCCAAAGAGGCTGATGTGATATAAATATCTGGATTTTTACTCAGTCTTAGTGCCTCTTTCACCGTGTGTGCCGGTGTTATGTTCAAATCAGCACCCAAATGTTTAGCATAAGAGTTAAGCAGGTCATACTCAAATCCCTGAGGTCCTTCACTTCCTATATAGTAGGTAGAGGGGGCATTTAAGAGGACAACATTAAGCTTTTTTGTTTTTTTGATTTTATCTAGCAGGGATGCTTTCTCTATGCGCTTACCAGGCGTGTAAGCACTGTTGGAGAGCCAGCCAAAAATAAAAAAAGATAAAGCAAAGAAGATTGCCAAACTCGCATAGAGGTACTTATTCATCATACTAGTTTACACTAGAGTTGCTTATGCGAAAATGAAGCGGTTTACTCCATCTTCATACTCATGTGCTAAAACCTGCCCATGCGCTTTAAGTATAGAGTCGACCAGATAGAGCCCTAATCCAAAACTGTTTTTAGAAGGATTCTCTTGCGTAAAGGGTTCAATATAGTACTGTAATGGATGTTTCAAACACTCCCCTTTGCTCTCAAAACAGAGCTCTTTCTCTTCGTTTGTGAGAATTGTAATATGTGCATCTGTTGAGTATTTCATGGCATTATCTATCATATTTTTAATAGCTGTGGTGTAGAGTCTGTAGTTTGCCTGCATTTTAAAATCTGCCGGCACGTGAACCGTAACACTCTCACGCTCAACCATTGCCATGTCAATAGCACCATCAATGATATCTATAAGTCTGTACTGTGAAAAATCTTTTTTATTTTTTAGACTTGTCACCTCTTCTATCATAGCAAACTCATTGACAAGAGTCTCAAGACGTTTAAATATAGAAGTGAATCGACCTTTTTGCTTTTCCGATTCTAACATCTGTGTTGCAATAGTCCCTTTTGCAATCGGCGTTTTTAACTCATGCATCAAATTTCGCAAAAAGAGTGTACGTGAGGCTAAGATATCATTAATCTTTTGACGTGCATTTTCTAGTTCGTTTGCAACTGAACCTATCTCATCTTCATTTTTTGTTTTAAATGAAACGTTCATATTTCCTTTTCCATAAAGCGCTATCTTTTTTCGTAGACGAATGAGCGGTCGCAGTTTTTGCAAGACTAGCACAAAAGAGAGACTGATAATGAAAAAGATAGTTGTATAAGCATAGAGAATGCTGATGTAACTATAGGGCTCTAAATCATTGTCTTTTATGAGAATATCGCCATTAGGAGTTTCAATATGAAAATAGATACCACGCTTGTACTCAAGCATTGTTGCACGCAGATTACTGACTGTATTTTTTGTATACATCCCTTTTTCACTAATCATCAAAGAGGTATTGAAGCTTTTAAAACCTTCGCGCTTGAGTACTTCACTTTGACGCAATATGTTTTGTTTCGCTTCTTTTTCTTTAATCACTTCCAAGTCATATACGGCCAGATTGGCCTCAAGCATAATCTCAGAGCTTTGGCGCTGTTGGTGTTCACGATAGATCTGCGTAATTACTGTGTATTTTGTAAAGATGTGGTTGATATACTGTACATGATTGAGCTTATAAAACTCCCAAAAAATTGCACTTACACTCACTAATGAGACTATAAGTGCGAAAAGTACCGTTATCAGTACTGCGTGATGCTTCATATTATTTTAAAAGTTTATAACCAACACCACGTACTGACTCTATGAGCGACTTATCTCCGAGTTTATTTCGGATTCTTCCGACCATAACATCAATACTTTTGTTCGAAGAGTCTTCATTGATAGCATTGACATTATGAATAAGATCCTCACGCGAAACGACAAGCCCCTGCTTTGCAATCATGTATGAGAGTATGCCAAACTCTGCATTTGTCAGGTCAATATTGCGCCCTTTGTAAGTAATGGTCATTGTTGATTTATCACACTTGAAGTCACTCTTATTTTCCGCTTTGGCTTCACTTTTTGCTTCATAACGACGGAGCACTGAGTGAATGCGTGCTTCAAGCTCACGCGGATCATACGGCTTTGGCAGGTAGTCATCCGCACCAAGTTCAAGCGCTTTTATTTTGTCTGTCACATCAGAACGTGCACTTGAGATGATGATGGGAATATCTTGACGTTCACGAATAGCTTCACATACTTCAAGTCCATCCATCCCCGGCAAGGTTAAGTCTAAGATGACCAGATTAAAAGGCTCAAGCTTTAAGATACTTACAGCTTTAAAAGGATCATCTTCCGTTATCACTTGAAAATCAAACTGTTCGAGGTACTCTGTCAGTATCTCAGCGAGTTCTAAATCATCTTCTATCATTAATATTTTTTGCATTTTTTTTCCTTAACGCCTATTTTAACGAATATCAACTAATAATAAGTTAATCTAGCCAAATACCAGTGCAATACGATATGCAAAAAAGGCTAAAACATACGCAACTATAGATGTAAATATAAAGAGATACACTGCGTATTTCCAACTACCGGCCTCTTTTGCAAAGACTGTAGTTGCAGCCAGACAAGGCAGATAGGTCATCACGACAACAATGAAAGCGACCGCTGATGCAAAAGGAATATGCTCTCGTATATTATTTGCCAAAGATTGTGAATTTTCTGTCACATCACCGCCAATGGAGTATAAAACACCCAATGTAGAAACTACAACCTCTTTGGCAGCAAGTCCGGCCTGTAGTGCGACATTCATTTTCCAGTCAAAACCAAGCGGAGCAAATATCGGCTCTGTCAGTTTTCCAACCCTTCCCAAGTAACTCTGTCCAAGTTGCTCTTCAGCCAATTTGTTTGTTAAAAGAGTTTTCTGCTTCGCATCTACCGCTTTTTCAATTTTCGCCGTATATACTTTTTCAAGCTCTGCACTGTGTGGATAGTTACTCAAAAACCAGATTAGAATCGCTGCACCGGCGATGAAAGTACCCGCTTTTTTCAGGTACATAATCGTCTGCGTGAGGACAGTATGCCAAATAAGTTTAAATGTTGGCAGGCGGTACTTCGGCATCTCCATAACAAAAGGCTCATCAATCCCTTTAAAGGCCGTAAGCTTTAAAACTTTTGCAAGTATTAAACCAAGGATTGCACCACTGATATAGATAACAAAAAGTACATTGCCCGCCATACCTTGACCAAAAAATGCACCCGCAAAAAGCACATATACAGGGAGTCGTGCCCCGCAAGACATAAAACCGATGATAAAGAGCGTGAGCAGTCTGTCTCTGTCATTTTTAAGTATTCTTGCGGCCATATATGCAGGGATGGAACATCCAAAACCTGTAACAAGAGGAATAAAACTCTGTCCGTGCAGTCCAAACTTGTGAAAAAATCCATCAAGTAAAAAAGCAACACGGCTCATATATCCTGTCGTCTCAAGTAGTGCAATACCAATAAAAAGGATGATAATATTTGGGGTAAAGAGCACAACAGCTCCTACCCCGCCAATAATTCCATCAACAATGAGAGAACGAATATCTTCGTTGGGAATTGTAGGTGAGATGGTATTGCCAAACCATGTGAAAAATTCAGCTATCCACTCCATAGGTATATTTCCTATGGTGAAAGTCAATTGAAAAAGTCCCCACATAAAAAAGAGAAAAATTGGAATTCCGTAAAGCGGATGAATTAAGATACTGTCTATCTTTTCTGTAAGTGTTTTTTGCTCTTTTTTCTGCTCTTTGTAGTGCACTACCTCTGTAACAATCCCTCGATTGAATGC
>JALVXQ010000318.1:0-5746 GCA_027038255.1 Sulfurimonas sp.
ACCATTAACTCCTATGATGCCAAGTGTTTCACCCTCATACAGATCAAAACTAATATCTCTATTTGCTATGAACTCTTTATGGTAAAGTTTATTTGTAAAAACCTCTTTAAGTCTGTCAAAATTATTATCATACATTTTATATATTTTAGTAATGTTTTTTACTTCAAGGATTTTTTTCATTAGATGATATCCTTGATAGTTGGTACCATTTTTTTGTAAAGATATCCCGCAAGCACTAAAGTGATTAAACTTTCAATAGTGATAATCAAAAGAGAATGCATAGTTGGAGCTTTAGAGTAAACAAAAATATTTTGATAAATTTCTGCAAAATAATAAAACGGATTATACACTAACAATAATGGATATTTATTTGCCAACATACTTTTCATATATATAATAGGTGTCATCCAAAACCACAATTGTATTATTATGGGAACAATCTCTTTCATATCTTTAAAAAATGGTGTAAAAAGAGAAAAAAGGACCCCTAATCCTAAAGCAAATATACTCTGTATAAACATAACAGGAATAAGCCAAAGAAATGTCCAAGTAATTGGCTGATTTACTAAAAACAAGAAGCCTAATCCTAACACAATAGAGATGACAAATGTAAAAGTTTCAGTCAATAGTATTGCTATCTGAAAAGTGTACATTGGAACATTTATTTTTTTAATAAGTCCTGCTTTTTCAAAAAAAGAAGTATTTAAACGCATAACAGTTGTACTAAATGCTGTCCATGCCAAAAGCCCAGGAATAAGATAGATACTATATGCATAAGTATTATCTATGATGTTCATTTTCATTTTCATAAAATCTGAAAATATCACAGTATAGATAAAGATCATCACAAGAGGTGATACAACATACCAAAACTGTCCAAGTCCAGTTCCTACATATCGCTCTTTAAAATCTCTTTTAGCAAAATCAAAAGCAAGTAAAATGTTATGCTTCATTTAGTTTCTTTTAAAATCATCTTCAATTCTTACAATATCATCTTCTCCAAGATACTCACCAACCTGCGCTTCTATGAGAACCACATCAACTTTTCCAGGATTCTCAAGTCTATGAGTATTTCCCATTGGAATGTAAGTCGATTCATTTGGTCGCACTAATGTTTCTGTCTCTCCAACTGTTACAAGTGCAGTACCTTCTACCACTATCCAGTGTTCACTTCTATGAAAGTGTTTTTGAAGGCTTAGTCTTTTACCTGGTTTTACTACTATGCGTTTTATTTTGTACTTATGGTTTTCTTCTAGTATGGTGTAAGTTCCCCATGGTCTATGAGCAGTGAGATGAATGTGATGTAAGTCACTCTCTCTTCCTTTTAGCTCTTTAACTATCTCTTTAATCTTTTGAGAGTTCCCTTTTTTACTGATGAGCAGAGCATCAGGGGTATCTACAACTATCAGGTCATCTATGTCAACTGTTGCGATGAGCCTGTCACTACTGTAAACAAAGTTGTTTTTAGAGTTGATTGCTAAAAGATTTTCATCTTTTGTGTTACCATCCTCATCTGTTTCAAACTCCTCAGCCAAAGCATCAAAACTTCCAAGATCCGACCAGCCTATGTCTGAAGCCACTACTTTTACTTTGTCACTTTTTTCCATAACTGCATAGTCTATGCTCTCTTCTGGAATGTTTGCCATATCATCATGTGCTATGCGGTAAATACCATCTTTAGAAGCATTCTCGTAAGCTGTTTTTGAGGCATCATAAATCTCTGGAGCATATTTTTTCAGTTCATCTAAAAACACTCCCGCTTTAAAGCAGAACATCCCACTGTTCCAGTAAAAGTTTCCGGCTTCCACATACTTTTGAGCTGTTTTTGCATCTGGTTTTTCATGAAATGCCTCTACACCGTTTCCTTTTGCTTCTATGTAACCAAAGCCAGTTTCGGCAAATGTTGGTGTAATGCCAAATGTTACAAGGTTATCATCTTCTGCGAGCTGTTTTGCCTCTTGAAGTACTTTTGCGTACGCCACTTCGTCTTTTATAAGGTGATCAGATGGTGAAACAAGCACTATCTCTTCTGGATCAAGTGCAAAACAAGCAAGGGCTATAGCAGGAGCAGTATTTCTCCCCACAGGTTCAAGCAAAAACTCATTTTTACTGTATTGCAACTCTTCAAGCTGATCTACAGCTAAAAAATACTGCTCTGCATTAGAAACGATGAACTGCTCCCTACATACATTTTTATTTCTCTCTACTGTAAGTTGAAATAATGACATGTCATTGAAAAGTTTTACAAACTGTTTTGGCATAAGAGTACGACTAATAGGCCAAAGTCTTGTACCATTACCACCACATAAAATTACATTTATCATTTAGACATACTTCTTAATATTATTTTTCGTGTATTATACAACTTTATTCTTTAAGCTAAGCACAAATGGGGGGGGCAAATATCTCTAAATTTTTGTAAGATTTAGATAAGTTTTCAATCTTCACCCATTACCAATCATCCAAGACGAAGCCTTTTGGCTCGTCCTCTTCACTCTTTTTCACTTCCACTTTTTCGTTTATTTGAGGTTCTTGCACTTTTTTGACTGCCGGCTGACTCATCTGCTCTTCAAACTGCAGTTCAAGCCCTTTACTTGTCATAATGAAGCCGTTTACCTGTAGTTTTCCGTCATGTATCTCTTTGTGATGCTCTTTACACAGCGGCACGAGATTGTGTTTATTGTCTTTATGAAAATGCCCGATAAAGCCGGCTTTATCCGCTAAAGACTGATGTGAAATATGGTGCACATCTTCAGCCACAGCACCGCAGATTATGCACTTGGTTACGTAGAGCTCTTTGTTATACTTGGATTTTTTCTTCTTGACCAAAAGTTCTAACTCATCAAAATCATTGGCAAGACGTTTTCGTATGGTATTGGCAATTTCTAAAAACTCACTGTCCATATGGAGTGATTTCGCAAACTCAAGTCCATAAATGCTGCTGCCGCTTCCGGCCTGCAGTACACGGTTAAAAACAAGCTTATCGGCCTCTTCATCATACTCAACGCTGAGATGCAGATCAACTACATTATTAAGCTTCGTAATTTCCGGCATCGTAGAGAGTTGATGCAGGTGCGTTGCAAAGAGAAAGAGACAACGAACATCCGAGAGCTTTTTAATGGCACTTGCAACGATGGCAACACCTGAGAGTGTCTCTGTCCCATGGCTTATCTCATCACCCAGTACCAAAGAGCGCACTGTTGAACGGTTAAATATATTTTTGAGTTCAAGCATCTCCACAGCAAAGGTTGAAAGTCCTTTGGCAAGATTATCTTTTGAGACAATACGGGTAAAGAGTGAATCAAAAATGCTGAACTTCATCACAGCAGCCGAGACAAAAAAGCCCGACTGTGCCATCAGCACAGCAATGCCGATACTCTTCATTAAAGAAGATTTCCCACTAGAGTTGATGCCATAAAGCAGCACTCCGTTGATGTCATGCCCGTCATGCACACTGACATCAAGCATCACCGTTGTAGGATGCGGCAGGTCAAGATAGTCACGATTCCCCATAACGATGTCATTTGGCACATAGATTCCGCCACGCTCCTGCACCTCAATGAGAGGATGACGTAGCTGCATGATCTGCATAAAATTCTCATCATTGTCAGCTTCAACTATCATAGGACGGGAGTGTTTATACTCCTGCGCGATTTTAGAAGAGCTTACGCCGACATCAAGGTCTGCCACGTAGGAGATTACTCGCTCAAAAAGAAGTGAATAACGACGCTCAAAAAGATTTTGCAGCTGAATGTATCGCTCTTTAACAAGTGTGACAATCTTACGACGATTTTTCATAATTCTGTCTGAGAGTTCATCGGTAAAAGTCGAAGTGATTTTTACAGAGTTCGTCAATTTTTTTACAATATATCCAGAGAACTCTTCATCTTTCTTAAACATGCTCTCAATGAGAGAAAAACGGTTTTTGCTCAGTGATATATAGTAACCCTCTTTCTCCAAAAGTCCTAATGAGACAACTTTTGCAGCACTGTTTGCTCCTGCATCTTCAAGCAAGATTTCTATCTTTTTCATGATGTCTTCAAAGGCGATGAGCATAACCGAGTTTTCTTTTACAAGCGTGTCTATGGCTTCATCCACTCCGCTCATCAAAAAATTCTCATCGACGGTATTGTTCGTAAACCTGCGTGAGACATCCAAATCTATGCTTTTTTCTATCTCACGCAAGAACTCATCGACCTCCGACTCATGAAAAGGAGTACGCTGAATCTTATGTTTTTTTACATAGAGCATCAGCTCTTTAACACTCACCATCGACTCATACAAATGGTTCATCTCAAAAGGATGCAGCCGTGCAAGGCTGAGCCTGCGTGAGAGACGCTCCAGGTCATAAATTCCCCGCATCATCTCATCGAGATAGCGTACGTGAGAAGAGACTTTTTCTATAAGGTTGTATCTGCGCTCAAGCTCCTCTTTTTCCATAATGGGATTGAGCAGACGCTCTTTTAAAAGACGGCGACCAATGGCTGTAGAGCTTTTGTCAAGCATCTTCAGCAGTGTAAATTCACGTCTGTCTTTGGAGATGATGCCCATCTGCTCTAAGGCATTGTTACCAAGGTACATAAAGCGGCGGTTGTCAATGATGCGCGGCAGAGACATCTTTTGGACTATATGGTAATCATGTTCGATGACAAAATTGATGAGAATTGCCAAAGATTCCGTAATCATAGGATTGCGTTCCAAGTCCAGATGCTCTATAGGTGAGAGGAGAGATTGAATCTGATAGACCTCTTTAAAAAGCTCGTTTTGAAAGTCGATTTTTGGACGGGAGTTATTGACAGAGTAGTGATAATGCTCCGGAATTTCAAGATACTGCATAACATGCTTTTGATTTTCAACACCATCTAAAAAGGTCATTACCACTTCACTCGTTCTGTAAACATTTAAAAGATTAAAGATTTCATCAAGTGCATACGAAGGATCCTCACTCGTTCCATGCGTCTCATAGAGCCATGTTTTTCCAGTTGTCACATCAAGAGCAGAGTAGCCAACACTATAAATACCTCTGTATTTATCAACCAAAACAGAGACGATGTAGTTGTCATCATTATCTACGATGTGGTCAAAATTTGTTCCCGGAGAGACTATCTGTGAAATGTATCGGCTGATTTTTGGAGGATTGCCTTTTTGTTTGACAACAATAACAGTATATTTTTGCTCTGAGATTAAGCGGCTTAAGTAACGCTCAAAACTCACAGCCGGAACGCCAGCCAAAAGAGGGTTTTTGTCGGAGTTTTCGATGATGTTTTTATTTTTCTTTGTCAGCTGAATATTGAGTAGTTCGGCTATCTCTTTGGCTTTACCAATTTGAACTTCATCATTGTTCACTTCATAGACTTCAAAAAATGTGCCTATCTCCATAAATACAACAGTATCTTTGCCATATTTTGATTCAAAATGCTCTTGCAAATCAAAGTATGTTTGTGTTAATAGTTTCTCTTTATTATTTAATAATTTTTCTACTTCAGATGAACGCATATCTCTCTTTGTTGACTTTTGTAATGTATATGTGATTATATCATAAGAAATTGTTTCAAATAGGCTATTTTAAAAAGATTGCTATTGTGCTTGAGTACAGAGTGTTATAAAAAATGTTTAGGAGATTTAAATTCTTCAAGTGGTGGACGAGGAGAGATTCGAACTCTCGGTACAGTTACCCATACGCATCCTTAGCAGGGATGTGGTTTCAGCCACTCACCCACTCGTCCTTTTGAAGAGCGTAATAATA
>JALVXQ010000318.1:5756-6413 GCA_027038255.1 Sulfurimonas sp.
CTCTGACTGATAGATTGGGCGTCCAACAACGATAAAGTCAACCTTCTGCTCTTTTGCAAAAGCAACATCAGCTACACGTTTTTGATCGCCTGCATCTTCACCAAAAGGACGGATTCCCGGTGTGAGTGTCATAAAGCTTTCGTTTGTGATTCTTTTAATAGATGCTGATTCAAAGGCTGAACATACAACACCATCAAGCCCGCTTAGCTGCGCATCTTTTGCGAACTGGTCTGCTTTACTTGCGATGTCACTTCCATACACTGCTCCAAACTCATCTTCTGAAAAAGAGGTTAAAGCCGTCACAGCTAAAACAATGGGGCGCTCTTCGTACTTTTCTAAACGTTGCATTACTGTTTGCATCGCACGACGTCCTGCGCTTGCGTGAACATTGAACATATCGACACCCAGACCCATTATAGACTCTGCAGCATCGGCCATCG
The DNA here is from genome assembly GCA_027038255.1 of Sulfurimonas sp. GTDB lineage: Bacteria > Campylobacterota > Campylobacteria > Campylobacterales > Sulfurimonadaceae > Sulfurimonas. The sequence goes on from JALVXQ010000318.1 coordinate 6,197, forward strand.
TATTTGGGATGTCATAAAGTTTAAGGTCTAAAAATATTTTAAAATCAGGATTAATGTGTTTAATGGCTTTTAAAAACTCTTCACCATCACGAATATAAGTTCGTAGTCCAACTTTGAGCCAGACATCATGTTCTTTTATTTTTTCAATGAGAGTGAGATTTTCTTCTTGAGAAGGGAGATCAAGGGCAACGCATAATTCCATAATAACTCTTTAATG
>JALVXQ010000319.1 GCA_027038255.1 Sulfurimonas sp.
ATGTCGTCGCGCCGTTTGGCAGGGTGATCTGACCAAGGAGCGGGATCGTATGGTTGAGATCGTAGGCAAAGGAGGTACTCCGCCCCGCTTCGTCGCGTTTGCGCACAGGCAGCCCCGAAGCGTCCATCGTCTGCTCTACGGTACTTCCGTCCGGGTAGATCGTCTTGATCCGTTGATTGAGGGCGTTGTATTCGTAGCGGACGGTGCGGCCCAGCGCATCGGTGACGCCAAGCAGGTTGCCCGCGGGGTCGTAGCTGTAGCGGGTCTCGTGGCCCAGGGGGTCAGAGGAGAGACCACCTTGCGGAATGTTGGCAAGGAGGGTGAAAGTGAGGAGTAGGAGGGAGAGGAGAGGTTTCACTCACATAACCATTTAACAAGATTTTCCATTCAAACATTCAAATAATGGAATAGCATATTTTTTCAACAAATCAATAACGTTATCAATGAGCGGATCTATATACAAACTATATTCTTCTTTTTTAAGGATTACTTCGTCCGCATAAAAGCTGTCTTCGGACATAAACTTAAAATAAGACTCTGATGTTATATATCCGTTTTGTCTTATAGACTCGACAATATTTCCTGTAGGGTCAATCGCCCACCAAGGCTCGAGGTCATCCATAAAAAAGATCGGAAGCCTAACCCTTACAGAAGAGCCTACATCGTCACAAATCTTTTTTAGCCGATCATCATTGCTTTCAAACCAAAAATGCGCAAGATCGTTTTGGAACTTTTCTCCCTCTTTTGACCAAAACAATTCAACCATAAAAGAGTCCTCGTTATGATAATTTTGTACCGAGATTACATTAATGCAGTTTCTTTCTCTACACACAAAGCTATAATCTAAAGAAAATTCTTCCTTATGCCCACTATATTTAAAGCATGGAAATTCTTTTGGTATTAGCTCTTTAAATCTCGATTTGATGTATCTTGAATATTCTTTTTTCATAGCCTCTATCCTCTTATTATGGATGAAAATATAATGCAAACCACTGAGCCAAACCTTTGTATCCATGGACAAACTGAATACTTCGTGATGGAACACCTGCATTTTCCAATTCTTTTATAATTTTAGCAAGAGTTCTTATTTCAGGTTCTTTAAATGTAAACAATACTGTTTGCCCAGTGTTCGATACTGAAGTTTGCATTTGACTTATCAATCTTGAAAGTGCACTTCCCGTTCTTGTTGGTAACTGATATTTGACTTCTATTCTTGCTATAGCATCCTTGCCTTTAACAAGCAAATCAATCACCCTACGACCACCTGGTCCAAGCTGCACAACACCTCTTTCGATCGCCACCTTGTATTGTAATGCCCTAGAGGCCATTTGGATAATTGTACCAGCCTGCCGCTCTACAATTTTTCCTAAGTATACAAATGCACTTCCGGCTGAACCTACTGCAGCAAATGAAGTTTGTATCCTGCCTACAGCCGCCATCACCTTTAGGTTCATGCTGCTAATCACCTCCAGCATTGTTCCGATATGCCCACTGGGATCGACATATCTCAGCGGGTTATCATTGGCGTAGGCATACGGATTTTGCGTGATGGGATCGGTCAGTGTCCCTTTATAGGTATCCCGACTCAGGAACCGGCTCAGCTCGGGGCTGTAGTATCTGGCTCTGAGGTAGTACAACCCTGCTTCGGGGTCGTACTGCTCACCGGTGAAGAGGAAGGGGGCATCACTGCTTCCCGTGTGGCGCAGGAGTGTGCCGTATGTGTCCCGCGCAACGCTAAAATGCACCACCTGCGCAGAGTAAAAATGTACCACTTGATAGGCTGTGCCTTGGATGTTTGCAAAAAGGCTAAAGTGAGGAGTAGGAGGGTGAGGATAAGTTTCATTGTCTACCCTCCTTTTGGGTTATTTTAGTGCAGATTGGCTTTTAGGGGAGAGAGTTATCATTATCACCCGACCCCTATGCCCTTTATCACCCGACCCCTCTACTTCTATACCAAAAAAATATTGGCTTACGTTGCCAAACATATTCATACGATTACGGCAGATAACGGGTCGGAGTTTGCTGCATACGAAGAGATAGAAAACAAGCTGGGAATCAACTTCTATTTCTGCGATCCATACAGCTCATGGCAACGAGGACTCAATGAACATACCAATGGTCTTATCAGGCAATATTTACCTAAAAAAACCGACTTTACCAAAGTAGATTACAAAACCATCAAAATGATTCAGAATAGATTAAACAACAGACCAAGAAAATCTCTTGGCTTCAAAACACCTAAGGAAGCTTTACTTGAAGAGGTGGCTTGGTAAAAATTGCACTTGTTACTTGAAGTTACATTTATTTGCTTTATTCCTATTCCTTACTCTACCCTCCTTTTTGGGTGATTTTAACGTAGGTTTATTTAGGTGATAGTCTTTTTTATCTTTTCTAAAAACTTTGGAATATCATCATAAATCTCAGTATCTATATGTCCTTCTTTGACTTTTTTATAAATGCTATCTACAACATCTTCAAGAGAAAGAGATATAGGTTGTCTGCTAAAATTAGCATCAATTATATCAAATTTATATTTATTGTGAAAAATTTGTCTTACACTTCCCTGATCTCGCTCTTCTCGATTCAGTAACAGGCTCAAGAACCCCTCTTGAGCCTCGATATCTTCTTCTCCCATAAGCATCAGATATAACGCAAAAGCAAAAATGTAGTATTGAAATACTTTTCTATTTGAATAAAGTAGCTCATCTGCCAGACTGATATGGGCACCATTTTTAAAATAATAATAAACATCTTCAACTTTTTTGCCATAAACCAATTTATAAAAATCAATCAAGTCTAAATCGTGCTCATAACCATTCCAGTCTCGATCAGTTGGAACTTGTAAATGTTTACTTTTCATATCTGTTGCTCCTATACTATCTACAAGATCTCTTGTAGAATTTCTTTATTGTATTTTTGAATTGCTGTATCTTTTTGGCATGTCTACCCGGATTATATGCCTTATCCCAACTCTCATATGCACGAACACACGATTCTGCATGAGATATTAGTGCTGCATAGTAAGCACAATCATTACTATAATCTTCTTTTTTTGGTGGCCTATCACATCTGTTTTTGTGTTTCCTATATCTTGAGTTTTTTAATTTTTCCTGTTGCCATGTAAGTGCCTCCCCAATCAACCAAACACTAGGGAGGAGTTCAGCCCTTAAAAATGATTGAATATCATAAATGCCTATTGTGGCCCAAACATTCCCACCGTATCTACCACGATTATTATTCAATATACTCAGAGAAGTTATCGTCCCACCAGCTAAAATTCCCATTACTGCCATACTATTTGACAAGCCACCAACGCTGAAGCAGCGCCCGCTCGGATCCACATACAGCACCGGATTGCCGCGGGCATAGAGGTAGGGGTTTTGACTGAGCGGGTCTGCAAGGGTTCCCTCATACGTATCCCTTGTCAGGAACCGGCTCAGCTCGGGGCTGTAGTATCTGGCTCTGAGGTAGTACAACCCTGCTTCGGGGTCGTACTGCTCCCCGGTGAAGAGGAAGGGGGTATCACTGCTTCCCGTGTGGCGTAGGAGTGTGCCGTATGTGTCCCGCGCAACGCTAAAATGCACCACCTGCGCAGAGTAAAAATGTACCACTTGATAGGCTGTGCCTTGGATGTTTGCAAAAAGGCTAAAAGTGAGGAGTAGGAGGGTGAGGATAAGTTTCATTGTCTACCCTCCTTTTTTTGTTTTGGCGTAGACTTTTTGGGTGCAGATCAAGCAGAACGTGTTCTTCTTCCACTTTCTAACCGACAAGGATATATGAACCGTTACTTACCGCATATTCGTAAGAGCTATCGATCTCGAATTTAAAACCTTTCAGATTGTGTTTTTTTACAAGCTCGATAAAATCTTCGGAGACGAATATGGTTTTTTTGTATTCCCCCGAAACCCTAAATATCATCGCATCGGTTTCACATTCCTCCTTTAGTACAAGCTTTTCTATCTTAAAAGTTCCATTCTCATCATATTCATTATCAACAAATCTACTTTTTTGCTTATCCACGCACACAAACTGGATCTCTCTGGTTACCCAGTAGCGGTAGAGTCTATCCCCCCTACCTTCTACCTCCAACGGAAATAAATCTCCGTACTCCCTTAAGACATCTCCGATCTTATCGACCATGTTTTGGCTGACAATGTGTCCTCCGTATCCCCAAGTCGAGTGGAAATCTCCTCGTTTTAAAACTCCTTCGTCTTTTTCGATAGCTTCTTTTACTATACCCGGATCCCAAGTTTCTAATCTATGCGGATCAAAGGTTTGTGCTAGATGCCTTTTGGCTATCTCAAATTTTGGTCCAAATTCTTCTTTTTCCTCTATCGACTCTTTAGTCCAATATCTAGCATATTTATCATGTATACTCCAAGTGTAATAATTTTTCACTTTTTACTCCTTTAGTTAAACGGTACATGCTTATTTAGTGTAATTTGTCCGGTCAAGAGCTTAAGGCGAATCTCACTGATCGCATCGATCACAGCCCATTTATAGGCATCTGTGCCCGGGGTTTTTCCGGCAACCGCTTTTTCCAGCTTCTCATTAACCATCTTCCAATGGGCGTTGTTGGGGGCATGAGATTAGACAACAATAGCACTAGTGACACACAGATAACTTTTAACAAAGATATTCTAATATTTCTAAAAGCAAGCCTTCTGATTCTTTGCTTTCTGCAATAACACACATTCCCTCCCAGTTATCCCATTCAATTCGGATTTTTTCATTGTTGGGCCCTCTATATAGTTGGGACTTTATATCTGGCGAATTTATTATATCCGAAGTTGGACTTAATGAAAAGTTTTTTAATATTTTCCTTTTTTTCCATAAAAATAAAAACAATGATACCTTCGAGTTACAAAATGTTAATCTGTTTGCCTTGTCCCTATATTGATTACAATCCATCCTATAATCCAAAAAAGATTTTCATCAGTTCCACAAGTGATGTGTTTGGATGAGTTGCACTTTCTATAATATCTTCCCAACTTTTTCCACTATTCCTTAGATACTCGATTGTTGGACCCCATTTATCACCATATTTTTCGATATTTCTAGAGAAAATATGTTCTCTTGTTTTTGGATCAGTTATGTCTTTAAATAGTCTCCCCAAAGCCCTTCTTTTTCTGTGAACGATTCTGGCAATCTCCTCAGCGCTCTTACCTTCGGCATGCAATTGTTCTGCAAGCTGTGCAAGTTTTTTGACACGTTTCATATATTGTATTCGTATACTTACAGCTCTTGCCAAATTGAATACGGCACCTACGAACCCTGTCCTTGGTATGCTAACAAGAGAGTATCTAATACTCAAATATGATATCGTATTCATCATCATATTCAAATCAGCCATAGTAAAGAAATGCCCACTCGGATCCACATAGACCACCGGATTGCCGCGGGCATACAGATAGTGGTTTTGACTGAGGGGATCGGCTAGTGTGCCGTCGTATGTATCCCTACTGAGGAACCGCGCCAGCTCGGGGCTGTAGTATCTGGCTCGCAGATAGTAGTTTCCTGTTTCGCCATCAAACTGTTCTCCGGTGAAGAGGAAAGGATTGTCACTGCTTCCACTGTGGCGCAGGAGTGTGCCGTAGGGGCTGTAGTCGTAGCTATCCGTCAGTTGCCCGGCACGGTCTGCTAAACCTCTTGTACTTCCAAGAGCATCCGTCAAGAAGGTGTGACTACCGTCACTGAGCAGGTCTTTGCCGTAGGTGTAATAAACCTCCGTTCCATTCTCTTTGCTCTCGCGGATCACCTGTGCATAGGGGGTATTGGGATCGACGAGGTAGGTGGTCGTAGTGCCCTCTACGATCTTGGCGATGCGGTGGTCTTGTGCATCGTAGGTGTATTCGATCGTTTGGGTCGGGGTTGTGACTTTTGTCAGTCTGTTTTTATCGTCGTATTCGTAAGCATTGGTGCCGTCGTCGATGAGATTGCCGTTGGCATCGTAGGTGTAGGTGATCGAGCCTTTTTGAATCAGCTTGCCGTCTGCGTCGTAGCTGTACTCGGTCGTAATGCCTTCGACGGTCTTGGTTTTAAGGTTCCCGGCGGGGTCGTAGGTGTAGGTGGTTGTGGTGTCGTTGCCGTTGGGATCGTTTGTTACCACCTCTTGGGTCAGCTGGTTGACTTCATTGTAAGTGTACTCTACGGTTCTGCCGGTGTTTTCGACTACCTTGACGGGGTTGCCTGTCGCATCGTAGCTGTAGGCGAAGCTTCGCAGGATCGTACCGTCGCTTGCCTTGTGTACGATCCGGGTGATGCGATCTCTAAGGTCGTAGCCATATTCGGTCGTGATCCCGCTTGGATAGGTGATCTTC
>JALVXQ010000320.1 GCA_027038255.1 Sulfurimonas sp.
ACATTATCTTCCTCTACTAACTCATCTAAACTTGGTGGAAACATTAGTTGCTGTTTTCGGTTGAGACCTTGTTTGTATATACCCATATAATGCCCTTTATATAGGAGCTATTATACTGTTTTTATGATTTTAGTATGGTTAATTTTAGGGTTCTTTTGGTAGAATATTTGACAGTGTTTGAGATTGAGTTCTTTCACAGTCTCCTCGTAGTGACTAAATAAGAACAACATTCCCAAATATTTTCTCTCCATCATAAAGAGACTGCGCGTTTTTTATTGTATAACTTTCATTCTTATCAAAGAGTACAAAATTAGCCTTTGACCCAACTTCAATGCTGCCTGTTTCTATGCCTATATGCTTTGCAGGGTTTTGTACGGTAAGTTTCACAAGCTCACCCATTGAAATAATTCCCGGTTTTACGAGCTTTGTATAGTAAAGGCTGAGCGCATCACTGAGTGCTTCACATCCATAGGCTGCATCATAAAAAGCTACCTCTTTATTGAGCGGTGAATTGGGTTGATGGAGTGTTGTAAGTGAATCTATTTCTCCTCGTTTGAGAGCAGACTGAAGTTCTTGGATGTCCTTGCGTGAGGAGAGCGGCGGATTGAGTTTGGCTGTTGTGTTAAAACCTTTGCACGCTTCATCAGAGTTGATGAGATGATGAAGTGAAACTTCACAGCTTACCTCTACCCCTTCGCTTTTTGCTTTTGTTATGAGTTCAATGGAGCGAGGAGAAGCGATGGCTTTAAAAAGAATCTTAATGTTAAAATAACGCGCTATTTCTATCATGCGTGAGACATGCAGCACTTCACTAAGCTCTGGAATGCCGGCAAGTCCAAGACGAGAACTGACATCCCCCTCAAGCATCACACCAGAGTTGATGAGTGAATTATCTTCAGCTTTACAAAAGAGGGTCACACCGTACATCTGTACATATTCGGCTATCTTTATGGCGATGTTATTTTTTGCGATGGTACTCATGTATGGAGCGACAACCCCTTTTTTAAGAAGAATTGCGATGTTTGAGAGTTTCATATCTTCTTTGAGTGCATTTAACATCAAATCTATTTTGACATCGTCACTCTCTTTAATGCTGTTTTGGGCAAACTCTAAAACGACTTCATCATCAATGGCAGGCGTACTGTCAGCATTGAGTACAATATGTCCGACACCACCTTTTTTTGCTTCTGCTGCGATAGCTTTAATGTTTTTAGAGTTAAGTTGAGAATCTTTGAGACGAACATTCAAATCTACTAAAGATGGCAACAGATATGCACCTTTTGCATCGATGACTTCAACATCATTGAGATTTTCTCCTATCTCTGTTATGATTCCATTTTCGACTTTTACATCAACTCTTCTCTCACCGTTAATATCACAAACTATCGCGTTTGATATCAGCATTTTAGACCACCTTCGATATAATGTTAGAATTATAGCATAGGAATTGGCATGAAACTACTTGTATCGGCACTAGAACACTCTGCAAATGTGCATCTTAAATCACTTAAAAAAGAGCTGCGTGAGGATGTGGAGTTCATCGGTATCTTTGACAGAGAGCTGGGAGAGCCTATTGTTGATCTAAGAAGTCTAGCGATTATGGGCATAGTTGATGCCATCAAAAAACTGCGCTTCTTTTTTAAACTTGCAGATGAGATGGTGGAACTTGCAGAAGACGCGGACAAAGTGCTGCTGATGGACTCTTCGGGCTTTAATCTGCCTCTTGCCAAAAAACTCAAAAAGAAGTACCCAAATAAAGAGATAATCTACTACATTTTACCGCAGGCTTGGGCATGGAAGAAAAAACGCATTCCTGTTTTAGCACAAACCATAGACAGACTTGCTTCCATTTTACCCTTTGAAAAGAACTACTACCCAAAAAATGCTCCCATTGAGTATGTAGGGCATCCTCTGCTTGATCAAATCACAATATTTAAAGAGTCCATCAGCAAAACAGTAGAGCATATCACTTTTATGCCGGGAAGCAGAAAAGGAGAGATCCGTCGTCTCATGCCAATTTTCAGAGAGGTTCGTAGATTTTTAGCGGCTAAAAAAGCGACTGTTATTATTCCAGAGTATTTTTCAAAGGAAGATATCAAAGAACTGTATGGGGATTTGAGTGATTTCGAAGTGGTTCACAATGCACATGAAACACTCTATGAAGCGGACTTTGCATTTATCTGCAGCGGTACGGCTACCTTAGAAGCTGCCCTTATCGGTACACCTTTTGTACTGGCATACATTGCAAATGCAGTTGATTATTTTATAGGAAGCAGAGTTGTTAAACTCTCTCACGTAGGACTTGCCAACATCATGTTCTCTAAAGCCTACAAAAAAGAGATTCATCCTGAGTTTTTACAAGAAGAGGTCACGACAAAAAACCTCCTCGATGCCTATAAAGATTACAACAAATCAAACTTCTTAGAAAACTCCAAACTCCTGCGTGAGTATCTACAGCACGGCAGTTCAAAGAGAGTAGCGCAGATTATTGAAGATTAATCTTCTTTTGGCTTACGAGCTTTAATACTTATCTTTTTCCCTGTAGTTCTAGGTACTCTTTTCTTTGCGCCGAACTTTTTATCTTTAGGCTTCCCGTTTTTGAACTCTTTCTTTGGTCTCTCAGGCTTAGACTCATCATATTTTGGCTTCTCTTGTGTGCTCGTTTCATAACGCTTCTTAGCTATTTCTTTTATCTCTTCTTTTGAGAGTTTCTTTCTTCCATATTCCGCTGCTTTTGGCTTTTCAACGACATCATATGCAAACCCTTCTATACTCTCTTGTTTCACAGCACGCCCTAAAAGTGACTCAATGGAGTGCAACTCTTTTTGCTCGCTCTCATCTAAAAGCATCACAGCCTTTTGCGTAGCTTTAGCAACTCTTGCAATGTAAACAATGTCTTTTATCGGCATGTCATAACTGATTAAAAAAGCACATTGCAGTTCTTTATCTTGTACGAAATCTTTATCTTCTAAAACGCGTATATCTTGATTATCTAAGCCCTCTTTGATTTTTTGAGCATCACGTGAGCAGACTACGATGATATCTTCTCCTGCACTCTCTTGGATTATTTTATTTAAAAGTGCTGGTTTTTTCTCTGTGGGGCATTGATAAATGCGATGGTTGTTTGGTTTTATAGTTATGTTAGCTGATGACAAATTTGAATCCTAAAAAGTATTTTTAAAATTATAGCCACAATGTGCATAAATTATGCTATTATAGAAACATAAACAACAGAGACTTCTAATTTTGAAAGTCTCAAATTAGGAAAACACAATAAAAAAAGAAATTACATTTAATTCACTCGGTCTTTCAGCGCCGATCTTAAAAGCTGTCAAAGAACAAGGCTACACTCACCCTACTCCGATTCAAGAAAAAGCAATCCCAGTTATCTTAGAAAAAAAAGACATTTTAGCAGGTGCACAGACAGGAACAGGAAAAACTGCAGGTTTTACGCTGCCGCTTTTAGAGTTGCTCTCACGCAAAAAACCCGGTAAACAAAAACATAAAGTCCGTGCACTCATTTTGACACCAACGCGGGAGCTTGCGCTTCAGGTTGCCCAAAATGTGGCACTCTATGCAAAACACACACCTTTTAAGTCAACAGTTATTTTTGGCGGTGTGAAAATCAATCCACAAATTACACAGCTTCGTAAAGGCGTTGATATTGTCATCGCAACACCTGGACGTCTGCTAGACCACATCTCTCAAAAGACAATTAACTTGCGTGAGATAGAGTTTTTAGTACTTGATGAAGCGGACAGAATGCTTGACATGGGTTTTGTCAACGACATCAAAAAGATTGTCAACATCATTCCACAAGAGCGCCAGACTCTGCTTTTTTCAGCGACATACTCTGATGCTATCAAAAAACTATCAAACCAGTTTTTAAAATCGCCTACACTCATTGAAGTAGCACGGACAAATGAATCAGGCGCTACTATTAAGCAGAGTGTTTATCCTGTTGATAAAGCAAGAAAAAGAGAGCTTTTAGCGCATCTTATCAATGAGGGGAAATGGCAACAGATTCTAGTCTTTACACGCACAAAACATGGAGCGAACAAACTCAGTGGTCAGCTTGAAAAAGATGGTATAACAGCCACAGCCATCCATGGAAACAAAAGTCAAAATGCCCGTACAAAAGCATTGGCAGACTTTAAAAAAGGCGATGTAAGAGTTTTAGTCGCGACAGACATCGCAGCACGTGGTATCGACATTGACCAGCTTCCCCATGTTGTCAACTTCGAGCTTCCAAATGTCAGTGAAGATTATGTACACAGAATCGGGAGAACAGGACGAGCCGGCAATAAGGGCGAAGCTATCTCTCTGGTCTGTGTGGACGAGCATGAATTTTTAGACGGCATCGAGAAGCTCATCAAAAAAGAGATTCCAAAAGTTTGGCTCAAAGGTTTCAAACCAGACCCGAGCATTAAAGCAGAACCAATAAATATGGGTGGAAACAGAGGCTCACGCAACAAGCCTAGAGGAAACTCCCGTAACAGTAACAGGAGTACAAACAGAGGTAGAAGATAAACTTCTACTCTGTAACGTCTTTCAAGATTGACTCAAAATCTTTTTGAGCTTTTAAGAGTTCTGCTTTTGCATCTTTGTTTTCTACTTTTGCAGAGCTGAGCCAGTTATAAACAGCAGGAAAACCTACAACAACTTTATCTTCACCTTTTTTCTTATAGATCATAGTCGTACACGGCGCAAATGCTGAAGCTTCCGGTCTGCTTTTTGAAACAGTATAGATAACAGGCAGTTTACAAATAGAGTAAGTAAGATAAAAATCATACGGAGACTCTACTGTGCCATCTTTTGTAAGCACTTCATTTAAGTCCATAAACTCAGGAACAACAAAACCGAATGGTTTAAATCCTGCTTCAAGGTTCATAACAAATTCATCTTGTACATCATCCAGATCTTCATCTTCATCTACTTCCATCTCATAAGTAGTTACAAGATTATGTGATGTTTTGAGACTATCTGCACTGTATGTATGTTTTGCATTTGGAAAATTCTTTTTTATGACAGCAAGTACTTGGGCTTCCATCTTTTTCAAGAGTGTTAAATCTTTAATACCTAAGATCTTTCCCTGAGCCTCAGCCGTTAAAACAGAAAAATGTAAACTATTTTCATCTTTTGCCTGATAAATTCCCATGCCCATCGGTGTAAATGCACCTGCTTTTGGATACTTGTCAACCAATTCTTTAGTGTATTTTTTACTCCAAAATGTCATCAAAGTAAAAACTTTGTATTTTGTCTCTTTGAATTGCTTCTTAAACGGCCCTATCATGTTACTGTTAAGCTCTACATGCAAGCCACCATTATTTAGCGCTTCTTCTATCATATAAGGAGTAATTTTTCCAGCTTTATTATCAACACTAAAAAGATGTAAATCTCCTTTTGCCTGTAGTGAAACAGCACAGAAAAGTGCCGCTATTAAAAGTACTATTTTTTTCATATTTTTTTCCCTATGGTTTAATATAAATCCAACCAGCTTTGACACTCTCTAAAAGTTCAACAACACCTGCTGTAACTATTACAGAGCCCTCAACCAAGTCTTCTTTTTTAACATGCAGTGTTCGCATTGTGTTCCCACATGCAACAAACTCAACATCATACTGCATCAAAGCATCAACTCGTAGAGCTGTTTTATGGTCACGTTTGTAAAGTAGTGCAAGTCCTTTAGAGTAAGCAACGATTTTCATCTCTACTTTTTCCGGTCCGTAAAACTTCAAAACATTGTTGGCGACACTCAGTATGTGATCAAGAGCACGCGGAGAATCTTCCGTGACAGAAAAGACAATTTGCCTTGGATTGTCAATGGAAGGAAGAGGCTCTGCATACTCTGTATCTGCAAAAGAGAGAATACAAAAGCTAAGTAAAATGAGTGTAAATTTTTTCATATTTAAGACCTTTATTTTATATTTCTTGTCAAATCTTTAAAATCTTGAATATTCCAAGAACCGGGGATTTTTTTTATGACTTTTTGATCGGCATCAATGAAGAAAAAAGTCGGTGTAAAATAGACATGAATACCTAAAGACAGTTCATCAAAATCAAGATTGAGTTTTACCGGTATGAACCTTTTTTCAAGCCATTTTGACATTGCAACATTATCAAATACTTTACGTTGCATATCTTTACAGTAGTGACAATCTGTCCGCATCACATCTATCATGATGATTTTGCCATTTTTCTTTTGCAGCTGCAGTGCCTCTTCATAACTGTGAAACTCAAGAGCAAAAAGAGAAACTGCACTCATCAGTAAAATTAAAACTATTTTATTCATCTTCCCACTCCAGTGTT
>JALVXQ010000321.1 GCA_027038255.1 Sulfurimonas sp.
AGATGATAAAAAGCGGCGATGTCTTTCAGATTCTTATGACAAACCGCTTTACACGCCATATAAAAGTGGATCCTTTCTCCTTTTATCGTATTTTACGGGCTAAGAATCCTTCACCTTATATGTTTTTAATGGAGTATGAAGATTTTTCTATAGTAGGCTCATCCCCAGAAGTTATGGTGCGTCTTACGGATAGAGAAGTACTTCTACGACCAATTGCCGGAACACGAAAACGCGGCAGTACAAAAGAGCGTGATAAAGAGCTAGAGAGTGAACTGCTGGACGATCCAAAAGAGTTAGCAGAGCATCTCATGCTCATTGACCTTGGGCGCAATGATGTCGGACGTGTTGCGAAAACGGGAACAGTACAGGTAGAAGACATGATGCACATTGAGCGTTTTTCACATGTTATGCATATTGTTTCTGATGTCGTTGCCGAACTTCGTGATGACAAAGATATGTTTGATCTGTTTATGGCGACCTTTACAGCAGGAACAATGACAGGTGCTCCTAAAATCAGAGCGATGGAACTCATCGCTGAGTATGAAGGACTCAAACGCGGTTTTTACAGTGGCAGTATAGGCTACTTCGGATTTGACGGCAATATGGACTCGGCAATCACTATCCGTACGGCACTTGTCACAAAAGACAAAGTAGTACTGCAAGCCGGTGCCGGTATTGTCGCAGACAGTGTCAAAGAGCTCGAATATCTTGAAGTAAAAAACAAGCTCGGCGCACTCATTCACTCCCTCGAAGATCTGGACAAATAAAAGTGCAGCTCTTCGCGATTTTTGGTGATCCGGTATCACACTCACGCAGCCCGCTTATGCATAATTCTGTCTTTACACATACAAATTATAAAGCTTGCTATACACGCGTGCATCTCAAAGATGGCTCGCAGCTGCGTGAGACATTTTTCAATCTCAAACTCTCCGGTGCCAACATTACAGTACCCCATAAAGAAGCAGCATATCAAGCCTGTGACGAGATTCGCGGTTTTGCAAACAAGGTCGGTGTTGTCAATACTATCATAGAAGAAAATGGCAGACTCATCGGGTACAACACCGATGCAGACGGCTTTATGTTTGCTATAAAAGAGTTTGGCAAAATTGACAAAGTACTCATCATTGGAGCAGGTGGTACTGCAAAAGCCCTTGCTGCGAGATTTTTAGAAGATGGTATAGAAGTCAGCGTACTTAACAGAAGTGAAGGTCGTCTTGCATTTTTTAAAGAGCTGGGCTGTAAGGTTTTTAGTTGGAATGATTTCAAAATAAGCAGCTATACACTTATTGTCAATACTACAAGTGCAGGTCTTAAAGATGAAAAGCTCCCTGCCCCAAAAGAGATGATTGACACTATACTTCAAGCTACAGACTACGCAGCAGACGCTATTTATGGAAAAATGACACCCTTTTTAGCACTTGCAAAAGAGCATAATATAAAGTTTAAAGATGGAGCTGATATGCTTTTAGGACAAGGTGTTTTAGCCAATGAACTCTTTACTAAAAACAGCTTAGAGAAAACAGATATTGCAAAATATATGCAAAAAAGTTTCCTGCTTTAATTTTATCGTGAAAAGCTAAAACCGATAGAAAACTTCGTCACTGCTCTGTTATAATCTACCAATGACTCCATATAGCCACTAAAAAGCTTCATATAAAGATAGGTATCATGAGGTAGTGGGTAAGAGTATGTCGCTTCCACGGCTCCTTTTAAACTACTGATATTTCCACGTACCTTCAAACTAAACATATGCTCATGATAAAAATAGGTAAACTTTACTTTTGTATAGCCAAAGTATTTCATAATATCAGGATTATCTGTTAAATCGGCAGGTCCAAGATAGGGTGCCTGCAGTGTGAAATCTGTTAAGAGTGTTCCATGCTGCATAGTTAAGGTAGTATACATATAATTGATACTTTTTGAAAGATTGTAACCATTAAAAGAAGGAATATTCTCGGTATTTGGCTGCCCATTAGATTGATGCGCAATCGCAAATTTAAAAGAGCGTATATTGAATCCGGATGTTTTGTCACTTATTGGAAAAATCACAAACCCTTCAGGATTATAAATACTCTCCCTAAAAGGTGCAGACTTAATATATATCTGCCAAAAAGCATGATGTGTATAAGAGACATAATACTTTTCATGCAAACCAAAAAGGTCATCAGCCACTTTTAGTTTCAGACTCACCTGCAGTTCTGCTTCTTTATCGCTATACGTTACTGCAGGTTCATGCGAAACATATTTACTGCTTGCAATTCCAAAAGGCAAAAGATAGTTAGAGCGGTATGGCTTAAGTCCAAAATCACCATTAAGCCATTTTTGCATATTCGCTTTTGATCTGTCATTTGAAATATTGTCTATTTTTATTTGACTTTTAGACTCATCAACCTTTGCTTGCGTATCACATACCGATGCACTCTCTGCATATAAATATGTTGATAATAATAGTACTATAATGTAAAACTTCATCTATACCCTTACCCTATCTTCCAATGCTCTTGTCAATGAAAGTAAATCAATATTTTCCAAACTCACTCCTGTTGGAACACCCTGTGCTATTTTTGAAAAATGCACATTGTGGGTGCTTAGTTTATCTTCGATGTAGAGAATGACGGCATCATTCGCGATGGAAGGCGTCAAGGCAAAAAGTATCTCTTCCACTCCATCTGTCACAATGTTTTCCAAATGAGACACTGAAAGCTCTTCTAAAGATTCTAAAACAAAATATCTGCCGTCAAAAAGTCCATTTTCCTCTAAAAGAAGAATATCTTTGGCATTTTCAACAATACATAAAAGTGTTTCATCACGTCTCTCATCACAGCAGATATGACAGAGTTCATCTTCACTCATCCCCCCGCAAACCCGACATTTTTTCAAGCTTCCTATGGCATCTTCTATTGCGTGAGATATTTTGAGACCTGCATAGGTGTCATTCATAATCATAAAGTAAGCAAGACGTGTTGCAGACTTTTTACCAATTGTCGGCAGCTCCTGCAGTGCATCAACAAGTCTGTTAAATTTTTCTAAGGAGTTATTCATCTACTCTTGCTGTTCTTTCATTTTTGGCACAATCAACCATAGTTTTAACGGTGCTTTGAGGTGACCGGCAAGCTGTAATGCTTTGTCACCACTGCCTACAAATAGATCAGCTCGCACACTTCCCTTTATTGCCCCGCCTGTATCTTGTGCAAATACTATTTTGTTTATTTTTGTGTTGTTTAAATCTGTATGCAAGTATAACATACTTCCAAGTGAAATGTATCTTTGATCGACCGCAATCGAACGCATTGGTTTCAATTCTACACCTAATGCTCCTGTTGCCCCCTGCTCTCTTTTGGAAAAAAAGATCATTGAATTGTTATAATTGAGTACTTCATCCGCTCTGTCCGGATGCTCTAAGAGCCACTTTTTAATACTCTGCAGCGAGACCTCATCAAGCGATAACTCCTTATGTGCAACAAGATATTTTCCTATAGAGCGGTACTTTTGTCCATTTTGATTATCATAGCCTATATATATAGAACTGTTGTCATCAAGTTTAGCGATTCCAGATCCCTGCACTTCAAGAAAAAACTTATCTATAGCAGAATCACAGTAGCACAAAACAGAGGCATTTAAGTCATTAGTAGAGGCTTCTTCTCGTGTATAATAGGGTACAAGCCTATTGCCCTCTATTCTACCCCGAAGTCTATAATGTTTTAATTCCGGATAAATTTTTGCAAGATCAACCACCACCAAATCTTTGGGAGTATTGTAAATCGGGTACCTGTAACGCTCAGACTTTTGATATGATGCGTGAATCTGTGCTTCATAATAGCCTGTCAAGAGACCTTCATTTTCCTCACTTGCATTTTGGATGAGATACGGTCTAAAATTATTTACAATAAACACTTTTGCATCTGTCACGTTCTCTGCTTCATCACAAAGATTTCCATAAATTTCAAATGCTTTTTTTGTTTGACAATTTTTTTTAAAAAGTGCCAACACGCCATCAAAATCTTCCTCAGCAAAATTGGGTAATTGTGTAAATGTGCTAGGAGTCAGCTTCGTATGAGGAAACTCTCTGAGGCTCACAGTCGGCTCTTTTGAGCAGGATAAAAAAAAGATGATGATAAAAAGAGAAATAGTTGCTATTTTCATAGTTAGGATTATACCTTAGCAGACAAAAAATCAAATAAAATAAGGTATAATTTCAAAAAAATTTGAACTATAGGATAATTATTAATGGAAGAATTAAGCTATTATGAAATTTTAGAAGTATCACGTGACGCAGACAAAGCGACAATCAAAAAAGCTTATAGAAAAATGGCGAAAAAATATCATCCTGATAAAAATTCCGGAGATAAAGAAGCTGAACATATGTTCAAGCTTGTCAATGAAGCACACCAGTGCCTCAGCGACGACCAGCAGAGAAGTATTTATGACAGATATGGCAAAGAGGGACTGCAAGGTATGGGCGGTGGCGGAAGAGCTTCGTCTGGCGGATTTGATGATTTAGGCGCTATCTTTGAAGAGATGTTCAGTGGTTTTGGAGGCGGCGGTGGAAGACGCCAAAATCCTGCAGATATGGAAAAGTATCCGCTTGACATGAATGTAGATATGTACATCAGCTTTCAAGAAGCTATATTTGGATGTGAAAAAGAGATTGATTACACATACAAAAAAGCCTGTAAAGCGTGTAAAGGCACAGGAGCTAAAGACGGTAAACTTGATACCTGCCCACAATGTAAAGGAGAGGGGCAAGTCTATATGAAACAGGGCTTTATGACCTTTTCTCAAACCTGTCCTGTCTGTAATGGAACGGGTTCCTCTGCAAAAGAAAAATGTGATGTTTGTCATGGCAAAGGCTATGAAGAGGTCAAAGAGAAAATCACTATCTCAGTTCCAAAAGGGATTGACAGTGGAAACCGCTTGCGTGTTTCAGGCAAAGGAAACATCGGTAAAAGCGGCCGCAGAGGTGATCTTTACATCACTTTTGAAGTCAAAGCAGATAAACACTTCATTAGAAATGACAATGATGTTTATATTGAGATTCCGGTATTTTTCACGCAGGCTGTCAAAGGTGACACATTAACAATTCCATCCCTGACAGGTGAACTGGAACTCAAACTCCATGTAGGAACAAAAGACAAACAACGCTATACTTTCAGAGGCGAAGGTATAGAAGATGTTCATGGACATGGAAAAGGCAACTTGATTGCCATCGTAGATATCCAGTATCCTAAAAAAATGAACGAAGAGCAGTTGGAACTTTTAAACAAGCTTCAGGACTCTTTTGGAATTGAATCAAAACCGCATGAAGGTGTTCTTGATTCGGTGATAGATAAAATGAAAAGTTGGTTTAAATAATCTTATGAACAAACAACACCTTAAAGATCAACTCTCAACACTAGCACTCTCAATGTTTAGAAAAGATTTTTTTGGTATCTATCACGGTTCACTCTCTGCAAAAACAGAATCAAGCCGTTTTATTATCAATACCAAAGAGGCTATTTTTGATGCTATTGGCAACAACTCTCTTACAGAGCTCTATTTTAAACAAGATTACCGTTGGAATCAAGCCAGTATTGACGCGAGTATTCACCATAGTATCTACTCTCACATTTCTGAAGCAAAATTTATCTGTTTTACTATGCCGCAGTTTACAACGGCCTACTCACTAGAGCACAACATCATTACACCAAAAGATTATTTTGGTTATGAAGCAATCGGCTCAATCGAGATTTTTGACCCCAAGCAGTTTGATGATTGGTATGAGAGAGCCAACAGTGAAATAGCATACTACTTTCAAAGCAAGAAGACAAATATCATGGTTATTCGCGGTTATGGTGTTTATACATATAGCAGAGATGTGCATGAAATGGCAAAACAACTGGCTATTTTAGAAAAAAGTTGCCGGCTGCTTATGCTTGAAAAAAACTCATCTTCTTTACTTTACGACTAAAGCTTTTTTATAGCCTCATAAGCTACATCCATCATAATTGTAATCTCTTCTTCTGTTATAATATACGGCGGCATAAAATAGACAATATGACCAAGTGGACGTAGAAGTACACCATGCTTCAATCCATACTCATACACTTTGAGCCCTATTCTCTCCTCCGGTTCATAGCCTTTGAGTTCTACAACACAAACCATACCCGTTTGACGGACCTCGGCAACATTATCTAAAGCTGTAAATTTTTTCAGCTCTTTTGCCATAAATACAGCTTTTTGCTTGTTCTTTTCAATGATATTGTCATTTTCAAAGATATCCAATGTTGCATTCGCAGCTGAACATGCAAGCGCGTTACCTGTGTAGGAGT
>JALVXQ010000322.1 GCA_027038255.1 Sulfurimonas sp.
ATATACCCATATAATGCCCTTTATATAGGAGCTATTATACTGTTTTTATGATTTTAGTATGGTTAATTTTAGGGTTCTTTTGGTAGAATATTTGACAGTGTTTGAGATTGAGTTCTTTCACAGTCTCATAGGAAGACAATAAATTACCTGGCAGTAATTTATGCTTCTATTCAGTCGTTGCCTCGGACGCTTCGCTTACCCGCGCCCCCGTTATACCCTGAGCATATAATGAAGATATACTTTTTAGGCGATTATTGAAAGATGATACTAAGCAGGCTATGATGGCTTAATCGCCTACAACCAAACTCCATTTTTAATGTAATAACTGAGCGGATAATAGCTTACAATGAGCATATAGATTGTATCGTAGAGTAAAGAGATACGGAAACGTTTCAACATCTCCTCTTTTTTAAAATCAATGACGCCGATAACAAAACCAAAAAAAGTTCCCACAAATAAAATAATGTACAAAAAATAGCCTATGTAGTTGTAATCACTCTGCAAAAGACAAAATGGGCAGTGGTGTGTCGGCAGTTCATAGATGTATGTTCCAAAAAATGCTATGAGTGTAATAAGAGCGATGATTAGATATAAAATATTTAATACGGCATAGATATATCTGTTTTTTAGCATATAAAATAAAATCATCAGTGTAAATATTCCATAAAAGAGTGAGAGTAGTAAAGATGGTGCAGCACCTAAGATCTCTGCCATATAGGTCGCCGATGTTGTTGAAAAGATTTTTCCACAACAATCAACCACACTGTTTGCATCCATCGAAAAAAACATCACACCCTCTAAAATTATCTCTGCAATTAAAAGAAAATAAGCTACACAGAAGAGTAAAAACTTTTGTTTAAGATAGGGTTGATGCTCATACTTCATATCTTCACTATTGAGTGCAATCCAAAAAGCAAATACATAAAGATTGAGTATTTTTAAAAAAAGCAATGGTGTTCCATAACTCGTTGCCTTCACTACACCTGCAGCACACATTGCACCCGGCAATAAAGAAGAGAGACTATCAAGCGTATAGATAAAGAACAAAAAGAGCGGTACTTTGACATAAAATATGAACTTAATAATAGTCGCACTCAGATAACTCTTTTTCTCTAGTTCATACTGCTTTTGTGTCGTTTTATTTGCATCGTAGGAACGGACAATTTTAAGTGCATTTACAAAAGCAATTGTCGCAAAGATGGCAAAAAGCATATTGATAATATAAAGAGTAATAATCTCAGGTGTAAAAAGCATTAAATCAGGTGTCCATGTTCAATGTTTACAACTCTGTCTACAAAATCGAGTTCAAAAAAAAGTGGATCATGTGTCGCCACAACAATGGTTCTCTTTTGAGATTTAAGCTCACGCAGAATCTCTATAAACTCCCGTGAGAGCTTTTCATCAAGATTTGCAGTCGGTTCATCTGCTAGAATAATTTTTGGCTCATTCACATTGGCTCTTGCGATGGCAACTCTCTGTTGCTCACCTCCTGAGAGGTTTCTCACAACAAGTTTTGCCTTATGCTCTATTGAAAACATCGCAAGTGCTTTACTTGACTTTTTCTGCATCTCTTCTCTTTGCAGATTAAGCGGAAAGAGAGGTAGGAGAACATTCTCCTCAGCAGTAAGTTCTGCAATAAGATTATATTTTTGAAAAACTATTCCGATATTGTCTCTTCTATAGGTCGCAGCAAAATGATCAGGCAGTTTCGATATCTTTTTGCCATCGACTATTATTTCACCTTCTGTCGGCTTAGAGAGTCCTGCAATAAGTGAAAGAATCGTACTTTTTCCACTTCCACTGACACCCTTTAGGATGACAAGCTCGCCCTCATTAAATGAGAGATTGATATCTTCAAGTGCTCTGATGTTACCATCATATATTTTTGAAACATTCTCTAAACGGATCATCGCATCACCTCGTCAGCATCAAGTGTGGCAACTCTCCATGAAGGTATCAAAGTTGCCGCTATATAAATAGGCACAGAGAGTAAAAATATCAGCAATACATAAGAGAGTTCCACATAAACATCGAGTCTAAATGTGTGAATATTCAAAAGATTCTCATGCATAAAAATATCCCCAAGCAGTGGCGCTTTGAGGATAAATACATAGACAAAAGCAAGCCCAATACCCAAGACAAAAGAGAAAAACGAAATTAAAAATGCCTCATAAAACTTTGCATGCAAGACATCTTCCACTCTCCAACCCAAAGCCTTTAAAATCCCTATCTCACGTTTCTCTTCACTACTAAGCCCATTAGCTTTATCGTAAATAATGACAAAAAAAGTGAAAATGGCAATGACAAAGAGCGAAAGAAATACACCACTGTCATAATTAAAGAGTTTTTCATATTTTACACGCAGGTCATTTTTTGATATCACCTTGACATTTGGCAGCATCAGACGAATTTTTGAAGCGATAAAGTTCAATTCATGTTTATTTGCCACATCCAACGCGATATCAGTTGCCTGATTCACTGCATATCCAAAAACTTTTTTTGCCATCTCTTTTGGCATCACTATTAAGTTCTTAAGCTCTACTCGCTTACCTATATCAAAACTCGCTTTTACATAGACTCGTTGCAAATTCCCATCAGGTTTTATAAAATTAAAATAGTCTGTATAGTATGCTTTTTTCATAACATCTTGTACACTTTTGCTCACAAGCATCGAGGAACTGTTCAAATCATAGCTATTAAGCAGTTTTTGAATGAAAGAATCATCTTGCTGTTCAAAAGGATCTACACCGACAATATAAAAAGTTTTATTCTTTACACGGAAATAATAACTCCCCTGCACTCTTGTCTTTCCTGAATTGATGCCATCGATTTCCAAAAGTTTGTCTAAAAGTGAAACATCTATACTAGAGGGTTTTCCTGCTTGATAGTTCTGAACAACAATATCAGGCTGATTTTTTATACGGTTTGTAAGCTCATGTTCTACTGATGTTGTAATAAAAAAGAGACTTGCAAGGAGTGCTACCAAAAGTGTAAAAACAGTGACAATAAAGAAATTTTTACTTTTATGTCGTAGAATGTAGGTGTAGGCATACTCCAGCAGATAGAAGTTTATCTTACTCATCGAGTTTAGATACCGTCTCTGGTGTTATTGCATCAAAGCTAAGAATTTTTCTGCCATGATGATCAAAAAGAAAATTTTTTGCACGCTCTTTATCTTTAAAAGCGATTAGCTCATTTCCCATAGGGCCGTACACATCACTACCTATAACAAAATAAGCCTTTTTTGCAGCTATAGTCTCTTGCGTGTAGTAGCTCTGCGTGAGAATCAGCTTTATCATTTTTTTATGTTTAAAGTAGTATTTCATCAAATCTTTCATCCCATCAAAGTAAAGCTTTTTGCCATCATCATACTCTATCATACTCACCCAACGCGGATATTTATACAAAAACATTCCGCACACAGGACATTTTTCATCATGCGATACTTGAATCTTCGCGTACCTGTTCGCAGTTTTTTTCTCCCTCTTCACATCCCAAAGATACAGAGCTAATGCCTCTCTATAAGAAGCTTTAAGAGAAGAACATTTTTGTGTCTTACCAATTCCTGCAAGCAGTGCATCATAAGAGTCATACTGCGTAACATCCACGCCAGAACATTTCATCTCAAATATCTTCTTTCCCATAGGGTACATCTTCTTCTCTTTCACTGCGTGAGAATAGTTTGGATAAGCAAAAAGGTTTGTAAAGGTTAAAAGAGAGAGAAAGAAAAATAGTTTAAAAACGAACATAAAAGCATCACCTTATTTTTAATAAGATGATACCTAATAAAATGTTAAAAAATCGTTAATAGCTCTGCTTAATCAATACGAAGCAGCATCAACCTTCTTATAAAAAGTACCAAGAGCGCTGCGGCTAAAAGTTTGAAGTCTATCTCACTTGCTATATGGATGTTGGCAAAGGTATCACTCTGTGTTGCTTCTTTACCCATAGACTGCATAGAGAGAATTTTTGGTACATAAACAGCTGAGAACATTAAAGATGAAAAGATGGCTGTGACAGCTGCGCCAAAGACAAACGCGTCACGCTGTCCACGCTTGTACATATAGGCTTCATAAAAAGCGATGTATGCGGCTAAAAAGTAACTCCAGTAGGCAAATCTTCGAAAGATCTCGCCCATAATGATACCCATATTGTAATGGTCGATGAGCATCCCTGCTAAGTATTTGTCACTATGAAAAATGACAGGAGCGACAATCGCACCCAAAACAAGCACAGCACCAAAACTCGCTGCCACCACTAATAAATAACTAAAATCTAAATATATATTTCTTTTTAACAAATTTATACCTTTAATGTAAAGCCTCTATCAAATTCGGAGTAATCCTTATAAAACTCGAGGCTTGAAAAAATTTTATTTTTTAAATAATTCTGTATTTTATCTTTTTGGTCATAACCCATCTCACAGCTAAAAAATCTAATCTCACGCTTTAAGACTTCATCAAGCAGTTCTTGAATGATCTCATCGCCGACACTACCGCCAAAAAGGGCATTTTGCGGTTCATATGAGAGGTTTAACTCTAGCATTGCATCTGCTGCGATATAGGGAGGATTTGAAACAAGATAATCTATATCTTCTGCCACAGGCTCTAAAAGCGAACCCTCACGCAGCTCTATTTGCTCTTGCACTCCAAACTTCTCGATGTTCTTTTGTGCAACTTCAAGTGCTTTAGAGGAGATATCTACCGCTATAATCTTAGCATTTTTAAACTTCTTTGCCAGCATTATGGAGATGATGCCGCTGCCTACGCCAACTTCCACAAAGGTCATTCCTGCATCTTTGTCAACTATATTTTTTTCAACCTCATCAATGAGCAGCTCCGTTTCCGGACGAGGAATCAAAGCACCCTTATCTATATAAAATTCTTCGCTGTAAAAACTCACCCTGTTAACTATGTACTCAAAAGGCTCATTTTTGCTTCTGCGCTCTACCCAGTGAAAGAAAGATTCTTCAACTTCTATTTCAGATTTTTGATGAGAGATGAGCCAAAGTTCATCTTTTTCAAAAAAAGCCATAAAGAGAAGTTGTGCCTCACGTGCAGCACGTTCGATGCCTGCTTGCGTGAGCTTCCCAGTCGTCTCACGCAAGAGATCTTGGACTAAATATTTGCGTCGCATTTGCCTGCTAATCCACTCTCATCTATGTAGCCGATGTCAACGCCAAGCTCTTTAAGCCGCTCAATAACCGGAGGATGTGTATAGTGAAAAAAGATATACATCGGATGTGAAAGTGGAAAACTCTTATTTTCCGTTACCAGTTTTTGGAGCGCGTTGGCAAGTTCTATTGCCCCTGCAGCACCACCAAGTTCACTCCCTGTTTTGTCTGCTTCGTACTCGTTATGACGGCTGACTATTCCCATGATAGGCATCATGATAAATCCGAGCACAGGCATAAAAAGCATCAAAAGAATCATCACAACATAAGGTGCTTGAGGAAGTCCCAATTCCATATATAAAGATTCCGGAAGATTTCCAAAAATAGCAAACATTGCAAAGAGCATAGCCCCTACAAGTGCAATGTTTTTATAAATATCTCCGTGAGCAAAGTGCCCAAGTTCATGTCCAAGTACAGCTAGAAGCTCTTTTGTCGTAAGCTTTTCTAAAAGTGTGTCAAAAAGAACAACACGTTTTGTCTTTCCAAAGCCTCCAAAGTAGGCATTGAGTCGTGCATCGCGCTTACTTGCATCACTGACAAAGACACCTGAACTGACAAAGCCTGTCGCATCCATAAGGCGCTTTATTTCACTGTCAAGCTCCTCATCTTCCAAAGGTTTGAGTTTGTCAAAGAACATCGCACGAAATGTCGGGTAGAGCATATTAATACCAATGACTATGGCAAAAATAAAGAGAAAACTCCAGAGCCACCAGAGTGCAAAGTTCGTCATGATTACATAGATTCCCCAGACGACTAAAGAGCCAAGCACAATCATCATAAGAAATGAGATGAGTGTATCTTTTATCCACTGTCCTAGAGATGACTTGTTAAAGCCATACTCTGCATCGATGACGAACTTCTCATAATAAGAAAATGGAAGCGAGATAACATAGTTAATGACGACAAAGCCCATAACGATGACAATATTTTTTATCGCATCATCTGCAAGCATAAAAAACTGATGCTGCAGTGCTTGGATACCAAAACCTATCCATGCAATAAAAACCAGATAATCTACAAAAGTGTTCACAATTGCAAGTTTTTCTTTTGCTACTCCATAGTTACCCGCTTTTAAAAAATCACTTGCACC
>JALVXQ010000323.1 GCA_027038255.1 Sulfurimonas sp.
CATTAATGCTTTTGATACGATTGCTTTTGCTTCGATTGGATTTTCTTCAAAATATTTTGAAAGAATCTCATAAGTCTGTTTTTGAACAAGTGGTCTCACGTAGGTATTACCCAGTTTTCCTTTTGTTTGCCCTTCAAACTGTGGTTCAGGAACACGTGCAGAGACAATGGCAATAAGCCCTTCACGCACATCATCACCCGAAATTTTTACATCTTTCTCTTTTGCGGCACCATTTTTTGAGTTGTAGTTAGAGATAACACGTGTAAGCCCTGCTCTAAAGCCGGCTTCATGTGTACCACCGTTAGGTGTTCTAATATTATTAACAAAAGAGGAGAGTTTCTCTTCATAGGAGCTATTGTACATTAGTGCTATATCAAACTCAATATCTTCTATTTTTGCAGAGAAACTGTAAACCTGAGCAACAATATCTCTTTTATTCATATCAGTTACGTACTGTGCTATACCACCTTCAAAATGGTAAACCTCTTTAGTTCCTGTTCGCTCATCATTAAATTTAATCGTGATAAAAGGATTCAGATAAGCAAGCTCTTTAAAACGTTTTGCGAGGTATTCATACTCAAATATTGTTGTTTCTGTAAAGATGGAAGGATCAGGAAAGAACTCTATAGTTGTTCCTGTTTTTCTTGTTTTTCCTGTAACAACTAAAGGATCTTGAGGAATTCCCATTTTAAAAGATTGTTGATGAATTTCACCGTCACGGCTAATTGTCATTTTCAGATCAGCTGAAAGCGCATTTACAACCGATACACCAACCCCGTGTAATCCACCCGATACTTTATAGGTATCTTTATCAAACTTACCACCTGCGTGAAGAACAGTTAAAACAACTGTTGCTGCACTCATATTTTCTGTTGGGTGCATTCCTGTTGGAATACCACGACCATTATCACTAACAACACAAGAACCCTCTTTTGTAAGTGTAACTGTAATCGTGTCACAATATCCTGCCATTGCTTCATCAATTGAGTTATCGATGACTTCATAAACTAAATGGTGAAGACCACGATGTCCTGTGTCACCAATGTACATACCAGGACGTTTACGAACTGCCTCTAAACCTTTGAGGACTTTAATATTACTAGCACCGTAATTTTGTTGCATTCAATACTCCATAGCCATTGTGGCATAATTAGAGATATTCTATCTAAATAAATATAAAAATAAGTTTTGATATATCAAATTGGTTTAAAAAATGGAGAGTACCAATAGTTTAAATAACTATTGGCATAACAACTGTAATGAAATTTTCATCACGAAGAATGAACGGAAGATTTCCTTCATTGAGTCCTATTGTAAATTCTGAAGAGTTTATAGAATTTAAAAAATCCAAAAGATATTTGGAATTGATGGCTATTGAAAATGTTTCTGTAAAGTTTGTAGAGTAGGCAATTTCAGTCTTTGCTTCAATATTGTCATCACTTAAACTCTCAAATATAATACTCTCATTTAAAAAAGAGATTTTTACATCTGTAGAGATTGTCGTTATCTGTTTAATGGCATCTATCATTGTTGCTTTTGGCAGAAGCAGATTATGTGCTGTCTCTTTTGGAATAATGCGTGAGTACTCTGGAAATTTACCATTGATGAGTTTTGTAAAAAAAGTATACTGTTCAGAGTGAATGATAAGATTTGTCTCATCATAATAAAGTTCTATATTGTCAAAGAAAAGTTTTTGAATTTCGATGATCGCTTTTTTAGGAATGATGATTGAAAGCTCTTTATCACTTTGGTTTGGTAGTGTAACAACTGCCAAACGTCTTGTATCAGTAGCAGCAAAGTTAATACCATCAGTTTTAATATCGATTAAAGCACCATTGAGTTCAAATTTAGGGTTATTTGTATCAATTGCCGGTGTAATCTTTTTAAGGGACTCTATAAGCATATGAGATTCAATAGAGATACGAGCTTTATCTTCATAACTTGGAAATTCAGGAAACTCATTATAAGAAAATGTAGGGAGTTTAAAGTTAGAGTGTCCTTGAGAGATATGAAGTGTATCTCTGTTTACTTCTAAGGTAATATCTCCATCTTTTAATATTCTAACAATATCAAGAAATTTTTTACCGTTAGCAGTAATACTTCCCTCTTCAATAATATTTACATTATCTGTTGCAACACAAAAACCAATTTCATAATCAGTAGCTTTAATTGTCAATTTAGAATTACTGGCATTTAAATAGATATGTGAAGTAATTTGTGAAGTATCTTTTTTTTCTAAAAAAGGTCCTGCATGAACTAAAATATTTTCTATAACAGATTTAGATATATTAATCTTCATTTGTAAAATCCCTATATATTTTTATAATTTTTAGTATGTAGTAGTAGGGGTCAGTGAATAAGTGAAAACTCTATTCAAACCACTACTGCTGCATACTTTTTGATGTGATGAAGCATTGAAGCCTCTTTCACATCTATTCACTTTTACAATTATATCTTTTTTTTAAACTTTTTTAGAAATAATTAAGAAGATGCTGTTATTTTATTTGTTAATTCTTCAATTTTTACTCTAAAATCTTCATCATCTTTAATAAGATTGTTAATTTTTTTGATGGTATGTGAGATGGCTGTATGGTCTTTCATACCAAAATACTGTGCAAGCTGCGGCATTGTATTTTGTGTAAGCTCACGGCAGATATAGATAGAAATACGGCGTGCATAGACGATATTTTTACTTCTGCCTTTGGAACGAATCTCACTTGGTTTGATGTTTAAGTCTTTTGCAACGACCTGTGTAATCTTATCCATAGTGAGATTTTCACGGTTCTCATTCATCTGGTCTTTTAAGACATTTTTTGTAAATTCCAGATCAATATCTACATGCATCAGTTGAGAGTAGGCATGGAGTTTTGAAAGTATTCCTTCTATCTCACGTACATTACTCTCTATGACTGTTGCGATGTAGTTGACGATATCTTCAGAGAGTTCTACTTTGTTGATTTCACATTTTTTCTTGATGATGGCAATTTTGGTCTCTAACTCAGGGGGCTGAATATCAGCAACAAGTCCCCACTCAAAACGGCTCTGCAGTCTCGCTTCAAGGCCACCTATTTTTTTTGGGTGTTTGTCTGCAGTGAGAATAATCTGTTTTCCGGCACCTTTAAGTGCTTCAAAGGTATGAAAAAACTCCTCTTGGATTCCCTCTTTGTTAGAGAGAAACTGAATATCATCTATAAGCAATACATCACACTTACGGTACTTCTCTTGAAAACGCTCCATCGTTTTGTTTCGTACATGACGAATGAAGTCATTTAAGAACTGTTCAACCGTTGTGTAAATAACGACTTTTCCCTCATTTTGCAGTACATTTCCAGCAGCTTGCATCAGGTGAGTTTTTCCAAGACCAACCCCTCCATAGATAAAGAGAGGATTGTAAACTTTTCCGGGATTTTCACTCGCACTCTTCACTGCGGCATAAGCGAACTGGTTAGATCCGCCGACCATAAAGTTGTCAAAAGAGTGAGAAGGGTTGAGCAGAGAAGAGTTCTGTTTGGCCTCTACAACTTTTTTGCTCTTTCTTCGTTCAGTTGAATTTTTCAATGTAATGCGAACTGTTACTTTAGAACCGGTTTTTACTTCAAAAAGATGGGCTATCTTCTCTGTATATTTATTTTTAATCCAGTTAAGTACAAGTGCATTGGAGGCATAAAACAGTGCTAAACCATTTGTCGATTTTTTACTATCATACTGCAGATGTCTGATATAGCGTTTATACTCTATCTCTGTAATCTCATCTTTGAGTGCTTCTAAAACTTCTTGACCTATATTCACATAAAAACCTATTTTTTAAATTATATGTGAATAGTACTCATTTTTTCCATAAAAGAGGGTTAAACAGATGTGAATAACTATAAAAGCAACTCTGTGAATAACTATAGACTTCTTGAAGAAGTCTAATGATATAATTGCATTATGACAATACTTGGAATAGATCCCGGAACGAGAAATATGGGATATGCACTTATATCGCTTGAAAATGGAAAAATCGCTTTAATTGAAGCGGGACTCATTAAAATGAAGGCTGAAAATCTACAATTTCAGATACCGCAGATGGTTGAGGGTGTAGAGATGCTTTTTGAAAAACATACAATAGATGAAGTGGCGATGGAAGATATTTTTTATGCACATAATCCTGCAACGACAATCAAGCTTGCGCAGTTTCGTGGTGCCATTATGTTAAAACTACTGCAGGAGTTCGGACAGTTCCATGAGTACACTGCCCTACAGGTCAAAAAAGCGTTGACAGGTAAAGCTAAGGCACAAAAAGAGCAGGTCGCATTTATGGTCAAGCGACTTTTGGGGATTAAAAAAGAGATAAAGCCACTTGACATTACCGATGCAATGGCAGTGGCTATAACGCACTCTCAGAGGGTAAAGATTCGAAAGTAAGCTAAGTGCAAATTTTAAAAATTGGAACTTTAAAAAATAAACAAGATAGAAAAGGAAAAATATATGTCAAAATTTGAAAATGTAACAGTAGTAAAAGAGGCAAACATCTACTATGATGGAAAAGTAACAAGCAGAACTGTAGAGTTTGCAGATGGAAGTGTGAAATCTTTAGGCATTATGCTGCCGGGTGAATACACTTTTAATACAGCTGATAGAGAGATCATGGAAATGATGAGTGGGGAGATTGATGTAAAACTTCCGGGAGAAGAGTACAAAACTCTTCAGACCCCCGAAACTTTTGAAGTGCCTGCAAACAGTTCGTTTGATTTGAAAATTAAAACGGTTACAGACTACTGTTGCTCTTATATTAAATAATTAGCTGCTCTGTTTTGAAGCGAGAGCAACAAGGGAGTTCACATCGAGTGCTCCGCTTACTCTGTCAACTTCACGACCGTCTTTAAAGACAATGATGGTCGGAATGGAGCGAATACCAAAACGTGCACCGAGATTTTGTTCATTCTCAGTATTTACTTTTGCAAAGCGGGCTTTGAGTGGAAACTCTTGTGCAGCACGTTCGAAGTTTGGTGCCATCATCTTACATGGACCACACCATGGTGCCCAAAAATCGACAATAACAGGAATATCACTGTTAGCGACAACTTCATCAAAACTGCTCTCACTTAATTCTATTGGTTTTGTATCTAAAAGTGATTGTTTACATTTACCACAGTTAGCTTTTTTATAAGAATCTTTTTTCGGTACATTATTAACTGTCAAACAGTGTGGACATACAACTCTCATAAACTTCTCCTTTTTTAATCATATTCTATATCTTTTTTGGTAAATTGATTGCTACTTTAGTTCCATTGTTTTGTGATTTAATACTTATTTCACCTTGCAGATGCTCAACTATGATGACCCTGCACATATAAAGGCCAAGGCCTGTTCCATTTTTGTTTTTAGTGGAGAAGTAAGGCTCGAAGATTTTTTCTATTATTTCATGCTTAATACCGCCTGCATTATCTTCTATAATAATGGATATATGATGCTCCAATGTTTTCACCGTAACACCTATCTTTTTCTCTGTTATACCATTTGTTTTAAAAGCGTCAATTGAGTTTTTTATGATATTTATGATACTTTGTAAGAGTTCATTTTTATAGGTATAGACAGAGAGATTGTTATCAATGTCTAAAGAGTAGGAGATATTGTACTGTGTCATTTCATCTTTTAAGAAGAAGATTGATTTGTTAAAAAGTTCCGCAAGTTTGACCTCTAATTTTACTTTATTTGGTTTAAAGTAGTCTCTAAAATCATTAATGGTCTCAGAGAGATATTTGACCGTATCATCAATTTTCACAAAAGACTCATCCATACTTTTTTCATCGAGAGTATGCAACTCCTTTTTTATTTTGACATTGGCAAGGAGGGTTGTGATGAGTGAGAGGGGTTGTCTCCATTGATGGGCTATCATACTTATCATCTCTCCCATTGCAGCACTTCTGGAATTTGCCAACAGTTGTTTGTGTTGTATCTCTGTAAGCTCTTTTTCTTTGAGTAGCTGCTCGTTGAGCTCTTTAATCTTCTCTACGTGAGCAGCAAGTAAAGCATTGGTGTTAGCCATGTTTGTCTGGTCTGTGAGTATAAGTGCTACAAGTTTGTTCTGCTCGTCAAAAGGGATGATACTAACATCCTGCTGCATATAAGAGAAATGTGCATTTTCAATCTGATTTATTTTTATGGGAATCAGGTAGTGTGAAGTGATGGCTGTATAGTAGGTTGGAGTATGCATTCTCAGGGCTGTTTTTATCTTACGAAGCAGTGTTTTTTCTTTAATCTCTCCAAAAATATCGGT
>JALVXQ010000324.1 GCA_027038255.1 Sulfurimonas sp.
GGTTATCCGCATAAGATTGAAGACGATGGTTACACTTCCATAAAAGGTGTGAAAGGATTAGAGAAGAGATTTGATGCTGACTTAGCGGCACGCCAAGATGGATTTTCCCGAGGGAAACGTGATGTTAATGGTTACATCATTTTAAATAAAGAGAGTTTCACGAAACCTAAAATAAACGGGCTTGACATCAAACTTACCATTCCTGTCGGCTTACAGATTCGAATGGAAAAACTGCTTGACAGTATGAAAGAGAAACTTCAAGCCCAAGAGATTATGCTTGCCATTATGAACTCCTCTAACGGGAAAATCTATGCACTGGCGAGTTCAAACCGTTACCTGCCAAAATCAATCCACAAGAGTGACTACCCCTCTTTGAACTCTGACATGATTGAGTACAGTTTTGAGCCGGGAAGTGTTTTAAAACCCATCACTTTCTCTCTACTACTTGAGCATAAACTAGTCAATCCTTATGATTTGGTCAATGGACACAATGGACGTTTTAAGATGGGAAGAAAAGTCATCACCGATGAGCATAAGTTTGACTGGCTCTCTGCTGAGAATGTCATCGTCTACTCTTCTAACATCGGTATGGCACAACTCGCCCAAAAACTCTCTGGCTATGAGTTTAACAACGGTCTCAAACATTTTGGATTTTCCAAAAAATCGACACCTGATCTGATTTATGAGAGAGTCGGTTCTATTCCCTCTGCAAAACGTCTTGAAAATGAGATATACAAAGCCACCTGCGCATACGGATACGGCATCCGTGTCAATCTTATGCAATTAATGCGAGCGTACTCTGTTTTTAACAATAACGGCAAAATGGTCACACCGCAAATTGTCGAAAGTTTTATAGATGAATACCATCAAGAGAAGAAAATAGACTCTTTTGATACAGTAGATGTTTTACGTAGTGCAACAGCTGCGAGAGTGAAAAAGATACTCATTAAAACGGTCAACAAAGGAACAGGGAAAAAAGCAATCACTCCGGGGCTTATTATCGGCGGAAAAACTGGAACGGCACACATCGTTGAAAAAGGCAAATATGTACATGAGTACAATACTGCTTTTATGGGGTTTGCCGATGATACAAAGCACAACTATACCATTGGTGTTGTTGTTGTCAAACCAAAGAAGAACCACTTTGCGGCACAGACTGCCGTACCTGTCTTTAAAAAAGCTGTTGATATTATGATAGAAGAGGGATATTTACAACCAAATATTGTCAAGTAGTCTGGTTTGCCCAACAAGAACTTCCACTAAAATGACACTCTTACCAATTTCAACACTCTCAATAACTTCAAACTCTCTGTTTAATATCTCTACATACGCAATTTCAAGAGGCTCTAAAACATCTACTATATTCTCTTTTATACTCTCTACATCCAAAATCCCGCGGCTCACCATTTGAGAAGCTCTGTAGAGAGATTTTGGAATTTTAAGTGCCTCTTGACGTTGTTCTTTTGAGAGATAGGCATTCCGACTCGAGAGGGCCAAACCATCGCTGTCACGCACTGTATCTATGGGAACAATATTAACATCCATAAAAAACTGTTTTACCATGAGCTGTATGAGATTAAGCTGCTGTGCATCTTTTTTTCCAAAGTAAGCATTTGTAGGGTTTACAATATTTAAAAGTTTCATCACAACACGCAGTACACCGGAGAAATGTCCCGGTCGTGTAGCACCTTCAAGAACATAACCACGCACATTTGGAGCTGCAATCTTCACTTCATCATCAAAGTACAACTCCTCTGCGTGAGGCATAAAAAGAAAATCGACACCTGCAAGCTCGCATATCTTTTTATCTGCTTCATCACGGCGCGGATATCTATTGAGATCTTCTCCTGCTAAAAACTGTGTCGGATTTACAAATATAGAGACGACAACTACCTTATTCTCTTTTTTTGCCTCTTTAATCAGTGCAATATGCCCCTCATGCAGTGCACCCATAGTCGGCACATAACCAATAGTTTCATTTTGCTCACGCAGCTCTTGTTTTAATTCTAAAGCATTAGAAATAATCTTCATTTTAAGTCCCAATATAATATAATCGCAATTATACTATATTGGATATAATTTATGGATAACTACGAATACACAGAACTTTTAAAAAATATAAGCACAAAAATGCAAAACATTGCAGGTGTTGTCGAACCAGATAAAATAGAAGCACGTCTGCGTGAGATAGAAGAGCTTGAGAACAATCCTGAATTTTGGAACGATGCGGCAAATGCAGCGAAGATTCAAAAAGAGAAAACACAGCTCTCACGCAAGCTTGAAAAGTATGAAATAGCAAATACCGCTGTTGAAGATGCGAAAGAGCTCTATGAGATGGCGAAAGAAGAGAGTGATGAAGAGTCACTTGAAGCACTCTATGAAGATGCACCACAGCTTGAGGAGCAGATTCGTGCTATGGAGATAGAAGTACTGCTCAGCGGGGAAAGTGATGCAAACAATGCCATTTTATCTATTCATCCTGGAGCAGGTGGGACTGAGAGCCAGGACTGGGCAGAGATGCTGCTTCGCATGTACAAACGTTGGGCAGAGAGACGCGGTTTCAAAGTAGAGGTTCTAGATTATCAGGCGGGAGATGAAGCAGGAATTAAAGATGTTTCGGTACTTATAAAGGGTGAGAATGCTTATGGGTATCTCAAGGTTGAAAATGGTATTCACAGGCTTGTGAGAATCTCGCCTTTTGATTCCAATGCCAAACGACATACCTCTTTTGCATCAGTTATGGTTTCTCCTGAGATTGATGATGACATCGACATTACTATAGAAGACAAAGACATACGTATAGACACCTATCGTTCAAGCGGTGCCGGCGGGCAGCATGTAAACAAAACTGAATCTGCAATTCGTTTAACACATATAGCAACCGGAGTTGTCGTACAGTGCCAAAATGACAGAAGTCAGCATAGAAACAAAGCAACGGCTATGAAAATGCTCAAATCACGTCTCTATGAACTGGAACTTGAAGAACAAAAAGCAAAAGAGTCAGGCGTAGCAAAAAGTGAAATCGGTTGGGGACATCAGATTCGCTCCTATGTGATGCAGCCCTATCAGCAGGTCAAAGACACACGCTCTAATCAAGCCTACTCAAATGTATCGGCAATTTTAGATGGCGATATAGATAAAATGGTAGAAGATGTCTTAATAGCACAGAATCGCTCTTAATCTTCCTCCTTTTTTAAAAAGCTGTAGCCTAAAAAGAGTGCACCTAGAACCATAGCGATGATAGTCATATACTTCATCTGCTTGGCTCGTGTAGCCTTGAGTGCTTTAGATATATGAGAACTGTCCGGTTTTTTTGTAACTTTTTGAGTGCTTGATCCCTGTATGTTAGCTTCCATTCTTTTTACATTCGCCAAAGCTCTTTCATTTTGGCTTACGCCCTTTTGCGGCATTCCCCAAAAATTAACTGTAAATCCAAGAACAAGTAAAAAAGCACCTAAACTACGCATAATGACTTTTTGATGTTTTAAAAAATATTCCAACTAACTTCTCCGTATGGGTTAAATATAATAATTATTATGTCAAAATTCATTTATGAATCTACTTAAAGAATTTTTGCTTAATGACAAATGCTCTTATCTTGAGAACAAAGAACAGACAACACACTACAAAGTCATAGAAAACTGTTCAGCGGACTCATGTCAGGATTTGATTGAAAGAGGTTTTCGGCGTTTTGGAAAGATGTACTTTCGTCCTATTTGTGAGAGTTGTGATGAGTGTAAAAGTATAAAAATAGACGTAGAGAACTACCATTTTTCTAAATCTGCCAGACGCATCATGAATAAAGCAAAAAATCTGCGCTCTTACATTCAGCGGCCTACACTTTCTCATGAACATTTAGAAATTTTTGAAAAATACCATCTGCACATGCATGAAAAGAAAGGGTGGGAGTACAATAAAACGTCCCCAGACCATTACTACAACTCTTTTGTTAACGGGCATGAAGATTTTGGTTATGAGGTGCTCTATTATTTCGAAGAGAAGCTTATAGCGGTTGATCTGATCGATATACTAGAAGATGGTATCTCTTCTATATACTTTTACTATGATCCAGACTTTGCAAAGTACTCTTTAGGAAAGCTCTCCCTATACAATCAGATTAAATATGCACAAAATGCAGATAAAAAATGGATATATCTGGGGTACTATGTCAAAGAGTGTCCTTCACTCTCTTATAAGGCTGAGTACAAACCCTTCCTCACGCTAGAGGGCAGACCTTCTGATCAGGAAGCCTTTAAATGGTTTTATTAAGCTCTTCTTTTTGATACTCACGAATCTCTAGCTTCTTCTTTTTTAACTCTTTATCAAGCTTCTTCTCTAGTTTCTCTTTTTCACGTCTGTCATTTTCTCTAATCTCTCTTATTCTCTCAGCTTCGCGCTCTTTTTTTGACTTATAACGTTTTTGCTGTGCCTCTTTTTTAGCACGTAATTTCGCATCTGCATCCAAGTAGGATTGAATAAGACCCGTGGTATTCATATCTTGGGCATGCGCAAAATAGTAATCTACTATCTCTTTTTTACGCTCACTCACATCAAGCAAACCACTGTTAATTAATTGTGAAAATCGTCTGCTCTCTTCTTGTTTTTTTGCTGCATCATAGGAACTTGCAACAGAACGTACAAAAAAATCATTTGTTTTGGCAAGAGCACGCAGTTTATTGAGATACGCTTGTTTTGTTACTGAACCTGAACCATTTTCAAGTGCAAACCCCTCTTCTTTGGCTTTTTTTACATCCGCTACATATTTATCTATTTTTTTATCATAAATTTTATATTCATCAATATTTTTTAGATTCTCTATCTTATCTACATTATCATAGATAACATCGCCTAAAGCTGCATATGCTATTGGATTTTGTGCAAACAAAAGTGTAGAAAGAAGTAGGAAATATAAGAAAAAATTGCGCATTGTGTCACCTCTGTTTTTTGAGGAAATTATAACAGAATTTTTATGGTTTTACTAAATGGAAAGGGAGTTTACAACACTTTTTTATTAAAAAGTGTTGTAAATAAAAGAAGTTGGAAATTATCCGTTACGTTTTTTCTGAATCTCTTCAGATACGTTTCTTGGAACTTCTTCATAATGATCGAATTCCATAGCATACGTAGCACGTCCTTGTGTTGCAGAACGAAGATCAGTTGAATAACCGAACATTTCAGCAAGTGGAACGAATGCATCAACAATTTTGTTACCAGCACGGTCACTCATGTTATTCACTTGTCCACGACGACGGTTAAGGTCACCGATAACATCACCCATATACTCTTCAGGAACTTCAACTTCGACTTTCATCATTGGTTCAAGAATTGCAGGGCTTGCTTTACGACAAGCTTCTTTGAATCCCATAGAAGCAGCAAGTTTAAATGCCATTTCATTTGAATCCACATCATGGTAAGAACCGTCATAAAGAGTAACATCAACATCTTCCATTGGATAGCCTGCAAGAACACCATTAGCCATAGCTTCTTCACAACCTTTTTCAACTGCTGGAATATATTCTCTAGGAACTGATCCACCTTTGATTTCATTATGGAAAACAAAACCGGTATCTGGCTCACCCGGTGCAACTTTCAAGAAGACATGACCATATTGACCACGACCACCAGATTGTTTCGCATATTTATACTCTTGATCAACCGGATTTTTGATTGACTCACGGTAAGAAACCTGTGGTGCACCAACTTCAGCTTCAACATTGAACTCACGTTTCATTCTGTCTACAAGAATTTCAAGGTGTAACTCACCCATTCCAGAGATAATAGTCTGACCAGTCTCCTCATCAGTATGAACTCTAAAAGATGGATCTTCAGCAGCAAGTTTGCTTAATGCAATACCCATTTTTTCCTGGTCAGCTTTTGTTTTTGGTTCAACAGCAACAGAAATAACCGGCTCTGGGAAATCCATACGCTCTAGTACAACTTTTTCAGCAGGATCACATAAAGTATCACCTGTTGTAGTTGATTTAAGACCAACAACTGCACCGATTTCACCGGCATAGATTGTTTTGATCTCTTCACGCTTGATTGCGTGCATTTTTAAGATACGGCCTATACGCTCTTTTTTATCTTTTGTTGTATTGTGAACATAAGAACCTGAGTCCAATGAACCACGGTAAACACGGATAAATGTAAGAACACCAACAAACGG
>JALVXQ010000325.1 GCA_027038255.1 Sulfurimonas sp.
TTATATTATTGGGGTTTATGAGGCATAATGTAGTTGTTAAGTTAAGTGATTAATATTATCTAGAATTTTATTTTATAAAACTCTTTTTTTAGGAAAAGTTATTCTACTTTTCCTACTTCATAAAACTTTCTCAACCACTTGTCAAGCGGAGCAATAAGTCTGTAAATGACCGGTACAACAAAGAGTGTCAGAATCATTGAACTTAAAAGTCCTCCGATGATGGAGATTGCCATCGGTGCTTTCGTTTCACTTCCAAGCCCATCTCCAACAGCAAGCGGCAGCATTGCAAAGACCATAGCAAAGGTTGTCATTAAAATTGGGCGTAGTCTTTTCTCTCCCGCTTCTATAAGTGCTTCATCGGCGCTTTTTCCCTCTTTTACTGCCATATTTGCAAAGTCTACAAGCAAGACTGCATTTTTACCGACCATACCCATGAGCAGCATAAAGCCAATCATTACAAAAAGTGAAAAGTGCAAGCCTGAAAGATAGAGTGCTATCATAACTCCGATAATACTCAGTGGCAGTGCCACCATAATAATAACAGGCTGAATAAGTGACTCGTAAAGAATTGACAGAATAATAAACATCAAAATCACACTCAACCCAATCGCAGCGGAGAATGCTTTGGCAGTTTTTCCCATCTCTTCGGCAAATCCTGTAAATCTATAACTGACACCTTTTGGGAGCAGTTCATCTATTTTGGCTTTCGTGTAGCTTATAGCGCCGCCCAAATCAAGCCCGAACAGATCGGCATATATGCTAACCTGTCGCTGTCTATCATAGTGATAAATGGTAGCCTGAGAATCTCCTTTTTTGATTGTGATGAGTCCATCAAGGTAGACGAGCTTTCCATCTTTTGCACGCAGTTGGAGCTTTTTGAGATTTTGTAGCTTTGCACGTGCTTTATTTGAGACACGCAGAGTAATATTATACTGCTTTCCATTCTCTTCAAAGTGTGAGATCTCTATGTCACTTGAGAATGCAGTTGCAACTGTTTGTGCAATCTGCGCAGCTGTAATGCCGAGTCTGTTTGCATTCTCACGCAGTATGGTGATGTCATACTCTGGTTTTGGTTCATCAAGATTTGTGTCAATGTCTACAAAACCTTTCTTCTGTGAAAGGTAGTTTACGAGATTTTTCTTCGCACGTTGAAGCTCTTTAAAAGAGTCTGATTTTAAAACGATTTGAAAAGGAACATCTGCCCCAGCACCTTTGATGTTTGGTATGGCAGAAGCTGTTATAAACATCTCTTTAGAGTAGGCTTTGAGTTTTTTTCTAAAGTTTTCAATAATCTGCTCTTGCGTGAGGGAACGTTGGTCTTTTGGTTTGAGTTTGACATAGATGAGCGCTTTGTTTATCTCACGCGCTGCATTGTAGCCAACATTCAGAGTTGTAAAGATGACATTATTGTCTTTTCTTACCATATCTTCTATTTTTTTCGACTCTTCTGTCATTGCAGCAAGACTGATGCCTGTTTGTGCTTTGAGTTTTATTTGAAATTCACTTTTATCCTCTTTTGGCAAAAAATCCATTCCGATCTTTGGAAACAAAGAGAGCGAACCGACAAAGATGGCAATCACTAAAAGCAGTGATATCCATTTGAAGCGGAGTGTGAGTTTGAGCAGTTTTTCATAGAGGGTGTCAATGAATTTGAAAATCGGCTCTGTAATGTTGTAAAAACGGCTCTCACCCTTATGTAATACACGTGCAGAGATACTTGGAATGAAACTCAATGCGATTGTGTAGGAGATGATGATGGCAAAACCGACTGTCATTGCAAAGCTTTCAAAGAACTTGCCGACAATTCCGCTCATATTTCCAACTGGCACAAAGACGGCAAGCAGCATGGAAGAGATTGCCAAAATGGCAAAGGCCATCTCTTTTGTTCCTTCGTAGGCCGCTTGAAACTTATCCATGCCGGCTTCCATCTTTTTATAGATGTTCTCAATGACGACAATGGCATCATCGATGATGATACCGATGGCAAGTGTAAGCCCGATAAGTGTCATTTTGTTGAGATTGAAGCCCATGTAGTTCATCAAAGCAAAAGTACCGAAGATTGAAGTCGGAATAGCAAGAGCAGAGACAAATGTAATGGTAAAGTTACGCAAAAAAAGAAAAATAATTATGGCTGCCAAAATAGAACCGTAGATAAGGTCGAACTTCACATCATCTAAAGAGTTTATGATGAAGGGCGTTGTATCTTGCAGGGTTTTTACCTCAAACCTGTCGCCTGCCATTTTTTGAAGCTGTGGCACAACTGCTTTGATTTTTTTTACAATGTCGATGGTATTGGTACCAGAAATTTTCTGTACTTCCAGTGTCACACCCTGAACTCCGTTATAAGAAGCATAACTTTTTGCATCACTGAGCGTGTCTTTTACACTTGCGATGTCACGCAGTCTAATGCTATTTTTGATGAGTATATTTTGAAGTGCTTGGATGCTGATGGCATCTGCTTTTGTTTTGAGAATATACTCATGCTCTTTTGTTATGATCTTTCCACCGCCGATTTTGACATTTTCATTCTCTATGGCATTGTTAAGTTCAAGTACTGAGATGCCGTACTTGTTGAGTGCATTTAAGTCAGGATAGATTTGAATCTCTCGGTCGCGGTAACCGATGATATTGACCGCACCAACACCGATGATTTTTTGCAGGGCTGGTTTTACTTTTTCATCGGCAAAAGGCATAAGGTGCTGCAGTGTGTCATTTTTTGCCGTTAAAAAGACATTGATAACGGGAGCACTTCCAATGTCAAGCTTACTAACAAGCGGTACGCGAGAATCTTTTGGCAGAGTAACGGCAGAGACCTTGTCTCGCACATCGTTTGTTGCTTCATCTATGTTTCTCTCAAGAAAAAACTTTACCATAATGATGCTCACGCCGTCACTGCTTGTTGATGTGATGCTGTCTACACCTCCAATACGGCTGATGGCCTCTTCGAGCTTGTCAGTAACCTGTGATTCTATGGTGCTAGGCTCTGCTCCCGGGTAGATGGTTTTGATGGTGACAATGGGAAAGTCAATGTTTGGGTACAACGACGAAGGCATACTCTTAAAACTCAAATAACCAAATATTACAAGCGTCATGACATACATGAGCGTTGTTATGGGTCTGTTTATTGCTATTTTATACATGATTGTTTCTCATCACTCAGTATGTAGCCATCGCCAAAAAGTCCAACTGTAAAATCTTTTGCGAGTACTTCTGCTTTTATCTTTCTGTTGTTAAAGTCAGCATAGGGGTAGACTTTAGAGATAACACCTCTGTATGTTTTGTCGTCTCCATCAATTTTATACTCAAAAGTCTCTCCTTCTTTTACTACATTATGGTACTTTTGGTCAAATTCTAAAATGAGTTTTCTTGCATGCACACTCTGGATTTTAAAGACAGTTTTGAGCATCATGCCACTAACTGCATCTCCTACCTCTATCTCTTTATCGTAGATAACACCGTCAAAAGGAGCTTTGAGAAAGGTTTTCTCATAGAGTGCTTTTTGGTATGCCACGGCATTTTTTGCTTTTTCATACGCGCTTACGACCTTGTCAAACTTTCCTTCATCTATGAGTCTTTTTATCTTCTCTTGTCTATCTAGACTTCTTTTTGCATATTTGAGCGTTGTTTGGGAACTCTCTAACATCGCTTTTATGTCATCATTGCCCAGTGT
This sequence comes from Sulfurimonas sp., assembly GCA_027038255.1. Taxonomy (GTDB): domain Bacteria; phylum Campylobacterota; class Campylobacteria; order Campylobacterales; family Sulfurimonadaceae; genus Sulfurimonas. The sequence continues at coordinate 3,671 of JALVXQ010000325.1, forward strand.
GGCAAGCACTTCATCTTTTTTCACGACAGAGTCAACATCAACATTCACACTTTTGACAATTCCACTGGCAATAAAAGCGAGATTAGCATTTTTTGCTGCTGTAACATTAAAAGTAGCATAGATATTCTCTGCGTGAGAGAGAGAAACAAGAGTGATAAGTGTTAGTAATATTTTTTTCATTAGAGATACTCCTCAAGGTTTTTAGAATTGTAATAGTAGTAAATTGCATAAGCAATCTCTAAATCATTCAGAGATTTTTCATGGAGTGATTTTGCCTCTGTGCGTGAAGAGAGGGCATCGAGATAGACGACATTATCGACTATGCCGGCATTGTATTTTTCTGTAATAGTTTTGAGTGCACTTGTAGCAGCTTTGAGTGCGCTGCGTGAGCTTTTTATGTTGAGCTGGGCTGTTTGAATGCGCTTGCGTGAGAGCTCGAGCTGCATTTTTTGCTCTTTTGATTTGTAGATAATCTGCTCATGGAGTGCATCTGCTTGGAGTTTGAGTGCCTCTTTTTGCTCACGCAGAGTTCCAAAATCAAGCAGTCTGAGATTGAGTGTCGCCATGATGGTATTTTGACTGTCAAGCTGTTTAATGGTCTGACCGCCAAATGTCGGCTTGTCCTGATATCCATAAAACGTGTATGTATCTTCCACTTTGATGTTTGGATAGTAGTAACTGTCTATGGTCTCACTGAGATTTTTGAGGGCATTTTTATTGCTTCGCATTGCCTGAATACTGTCTAACTCACCGCTCTCTTGCGTGAGCACTTTTTTAAACTTTGAATTATCAAGCGTTTGAATAGAACTGCCTACTTTTAATTCAAGTGCTTTTTTAAGTGACAAGATTTGAAATTTAAGTGATTCAATCGCATAGATATTTCTGTCATAAGCAGACTGGAGTCTGTCCACATCATCACTTGTTGCAAGTTTTGCATCGTAAAATGCCTGCATTCGCTTTAGCTGTGCTTTCACTGCATAAGAGGCCTCTTCTCTGGCTGAAAGAGAAGCATAAAGACTTCTAAGATTGTAAAAATCTTTTGTAATACCTAAAAGCATTGATTTTGCATTCTCTTTATAAGAGAACTTCGCTGCACTTACTTCATCTTTTTTTTGTTTTTTTGTGTAAGATTTTTTTCCACCGTCATAGACATTAAAGCTGGCTTTTGCTGCCACACCGTAAGTGGTTCCCGGAAAAAAAGGTGTCGCATCATCATCCCTTGTATAAAAAGCACTTGCATCGAGAGTAGGGTAGTAGTTGCTCTGTGCAGAGGAGAGCTCTTTCTCTTTAGAACTTACAGAAATTTGAGAGGATTTGAGTAAATTGTTGTTTTGTTTTGCAAGCTCAAGCAGAGATTTGAGATCTTCACTCAAAAGAAGAGCCGGCAGAAGTAAAAAGAGTAGTTTCTTCATTTTGTCTCCATTAAGTCAAATATAGTATCTATAAAAATATTGAGATCGTTTTGCAGGTTGTCCTGCATGCCGATGACACTGTTGTGAATGAACATGCCATCTCCAATAACAAAGAGTGCTTTTGCAAGTTGCAGCGCTTCAGGACGCAGTTCTTCATTTTTCACACCATCGTACAATATGTCGATAAACCAGGTGTAGTAGTTGTTGATGCACTGCTTATGAAAAGCTATCATGTCAGCATTTGGAGCGATAAGGGAGAGGGCAACAAACTCCTTGTAGAGCTGTCTGAGGTTTTTGTCCTCTTCATTATAAAAGAAGCTTGAGAATGTTCGTATTTTTTCTTTTGTGGAATCTTTAGCGTCAAGTTGTGCCTTGAGTTTTTCTGAGTGCGCGAGCATCAATACATTCACGAGTTCAAAGATAATCTCATTTTTGTCTTTAAAGTACTCATAAACCGTACCTTTACCTATTCCGGCACTCTTTGCCACCTCTGATACCGTAATGTTATTGATGCCTTTTTCTAAAATAAGGCTCTTACATGCAAGTGCAATATCACGCTTTTTCTGCTCTTTATCAACTATGATTGCCAATATACCCTCCAAAGTTCAAATAAAATGACCGACTATCAGTCAATCAAATTATAATAGAATTATTCTTAAAGTCGATATAATCTAAAAAATTCCATCATAAAATTATGTTACAATCTAGTTATTGGGAGTTTGCAATGAGGTTTTTCTTTATAATAGTATTTTTTCTTAGTTTTAATGGATGTAGCATAAAGAATACTCTATTGCCTCACGCAAAAACAGTTCGGCTCTATGATACGCTTCCACAAGGAGCTGAGTGCAGATATATTGATGAGATTGTAGGAAGTGAAGCAAATATGCTAACTTTCTTGTTTATATCCAACCGTGATATTACCATCAGTGCACGTAATGACCTTCGCAATCAGGCTTTAAAGATGGGAGGCAATACAGTTGTCATTCAAAAGGCTGACTTTGTATATACCACATCAACTGTATTTATAGGGCAGGTATATAACTGTAAAAATAATCATGAAAATTGAAATAAAATAAAAAATGATTTGGAGAAATGTAGATGGCAAAAATAGTTTTGGATGTTAGTGATGAAAATCTCAGCAGTGTGATTACTGTGCTTAATTCTCTTAAAGAGGGGCTCATCACAAGCCTTGAAGTAAATGCATCAGTTCAGAGTAGTCCCTCTCCCAAGCCGCTAAAAAAACATCTAAAATACCAGCCGAAAACTGCAAAAGTGATCTATGAACAAGAGCAGCAAGAACTTGAAAAAATGGGAAAATATATCAATCCTGCAGAGTTTAAGAAGAGATTAGGGAAACGATAAGATGGCATATAATTTAGAAGATAAACTTGTTGTAGCTGTAAGCTCACGGGCGCTTTTTGACCTTGAAGCAGAAAATGAGATATTTGAAAAAGAGGGCTTGGCAGAGTACTATAAATATCAGATTGAAAATGAAGATACACTGTTGCAAAAAGGGACAGGTTTTAGGCTTATAGAAAACCTTTTAAAAATCAACAACTACTTTCCAAAAGATGAAAGACAAGTAGAGGTGATAGTGCTCTCAAAAAACAATGCTGCCATCAGTCTGCGCATCACAAAGGCCATCTCCACATATAATCTTGAAATTATCCGTTCAGGTTGGACAAGTGGACGAGACATCTCCAACTATCTTAAAGCTTTTAAAGTGGATCTTTTCCTCTCAGCAAGTGACAAAGATGTTGTTAATGCGATTCAAAATGGTGTAGCTGCTGCAAAGATTCTTCCATCTCACGCAGATGTGCATAACTCTCTTGGCGATCAGGTTCGCATTGCATTTGATGGTGATGCAGTGCTTTTTTCTGAAGAATCGGAGCTGATTTATAAAAAAGAAGGTTTAGAAGCATTTATGGAACATGAAAAACAAAATGCAAATAACCCTCTTAAAAAAGGTCCTTTTGCAAAACTGCTCTTAACGATTGCCTCCATTCAAAAGAAGTTTGAAGATGAACGCTCACCTATCCGAACGGCACTTGTAACAGCGAGAAATGCACCGACACATGAGCGTGTCATTAAAACGCTCAATGTCTGGGGTGTACGCATAGATGAAGCCTTCTTCTTGGGCGGAACAGATAAGTATGAAGTACTTGAAGCCTTTGGTGCAGACATTTTTTTCGATGATCAGGATGTACACCTTGATCTTTCCTCATCAGTAGTTCCTTCTGCGAAGGTCATTGGGGAAAATCTTTGAATATGTTGAAAATATACATAGACGGCGATGCCTTTCCTAACCTGTTAAAACCCATTGTATTGCGTCAGATTGAGAAGTACGGCACCCAGACCTATGTCGTGGCAAACAAGAAAATAAATATAGGCAAAGCAGCCAATATTCACTATATTATCGTTGAAGCCGGAGCAGATGAAGCGGACCATAAAATAGTTGAAATGCTGCAAGAGGGTGACTTGGTCATCACAGCAGACATCCCACTAGCAGACAGAGTTATAAGTAAAAACGCTCACGCAATCGATCATAGGGGCGAGCTTTACAGTAAGGATAATATAAAACAATACCTCGCCATGCGTAATTTGATGGAGAGTATTCGTGAAATGGGAGAGATGACAAAAGGCCCAAAACCTTTTGGTCAAAAAGACGCCGAACACTTCGCAAACCAGTTCAATAAGTTTTTACAGAAGCATATAGCTTCAAGCTGATAAAAAGTTCAATCGATTTGATATGATTTGATGAGAGTTTTTATGATATAATTTAGGATTATGTAATAAAGATAAAGGAGTGACTGTGAATCGTGATTATATTTTAAATCTATTAGCACAATATAAACAAAATAATCTTGATAAATATGGTATTGAAAATATTGGTATATTTGGCTCAGTGGCTCGTGGTGAAGCAACAGAATCAAGTGATGTTGATATTTGCATAAAAACAAAAACTCCTGATATGTTTATGCTTGTGCACATTAAAGAAGAACTTCAAAATCTTTTTCATAAAAGCGTAGATATAGTAAGACTAAGAGAAAGAATGAATCCTTATCTTAAAAAAAGAATAGATAAAGAAGCTATCTATGTATGACAAATCACTTGTTCATGAACTGCTTGAGCAAGTTTTCAATGCTACAACGATTGTTTTAACAAGATTTGAGGTAGTAGAGACTAGTGATTATTTTCTTGATACTCCTGAAGGAATGGAAAAGTTAGATTCTATTTGTATGCAGCTTATAGCTATAGGTGAAAGCCTTAAAAATATAGATAAAATTACAAATAAAGAACTTCTGAAAAACTATCCTCAAGTGGACTGGAAAGGTGCTAAAGGGATTCGTGATATTATTTCTCATCATTATTTTGATTTAGATGCTCAGGAGATTTATTATGTATGTGATGAAAAACTTCCTACGTTAAAATTGACAATAGAAAAAATACTTCAAGATTTTGAGTAAGGTGTGAATTTATTTCTGTATCCTACGGCCTTCAGAAGAAAGTAAAATAATTAATAGCTATTTTTATACAAGAAACTATATTTATTTGGTAGAATATACTACTTTAAAAAGGGATTAGGATGACAGAAGCAGAAACACGCGCATCACTGGTAGATAAACGCTTACTAGCTTCTGGTTGGGATATAACTGATCATACTGAAGTGCTAGAAGAATATACTCTTAGTGGTAGATCTCCTGTCAAAGATGCTTCCTCTCCTTATAACTCAACACAATTTTCTGACTATGTACTTCTTGGGCGTGATGGTAAGCCTTTGGCAGTAGTGGAAGCTAAGAAAACAAGTAAAGATGCAGAACTTGGGCGAGAACAAGCTAAGCAATATGCACAGCGCATTCAACAAATCTCAGACTCAAAACTTCCTTTTTGTTTTTATACCAACGGTAATGATATTTTCTTTTGGGATATAGGCAACTATCCACCGCGTAAAATACACTCCTTTCCTACAAGAGAGGACTTAGAACGACTTCGTCATATAGACACTTACAAAAAACCACTTACACACCAATATATAGATAGTGACATAGCAGGACGTGATTACCAGATAGGAGCTATCCGTTCTGTGATGGAAGGCATAGACAAAAAAAGACGAAACTTTTTACTTGTCATGGCTACAGGTACAGGAAAGACACGAACGACCATTGCATTAGTAGATGCTCTTATGAAAGCTGGATATGTCAAAAGAACACTTTTTTTGGTTGACCGAATTGCTCTGAGAGAACAAGCGATAGATGCTTTTCATGAATATATGCCAAATGAACCGTTTTGGCCGAAGTTTGGCGAAAAATCCATTGCACATGACAGACGTATTTACGTTTCTACTTATCCAAGCATGCTCAATATTATACGCGATGAAGAGCAAACGCTCTCCTCACACTTTTTTGATCTTATAGTCGTAGATGAATCTCACCGTTCCATCTACAACACTTATGGAGAAATTTTTGAGTATTTTGATGCTATGCGTTTGGGACTTACGGCTACACCGACTAATGTTATAGACCACAACACCTTTAACCTCTTTGATTGTGATGACGGTGTACCAACATTTGCTTTTTCTTATGAAGAAGCACTGCAACATGTGCCTCCTTACCTTTGTGATTTTCAAGTGATGAAGATCAAAACGAAGTTTCAAGACGAGGGCATAAGTAAACGCACGATTACATTAGAAGACCAAAAACGACTAATACTAGAAGGGCAAGAAGTAGAAGAGATAAACTTTGAAGGTACAGACCTTGAAAAGAGAGTCATCAACAAAGGCACTAACACCCTCATAGTCAAAACTTTTATGGAGGAGTGTGTAAAAGATGATGATGGTGTACTTCCTGCAAAAAGTATCTTTTTTTGTATGACCAAAAGTCATGCCAGACGCATAGAGCAAATATTTGACGAACTTTATCCTGAGTATGTAGGAGAACTTGCCAAAGTGATGGTCTCGGATGACAGTCGCGTCTATGGCAAAGGTGGATTACTTGATCAGTTTAAAAACCAAAATATGCCTAGAGTTGCCATCTCTGTAGGTATGCTTGACACTGGGGTCGATGTACGAGAGTTGGTTAATCTTGTTTTTGCAAAGCCTATCTACTCTTACACACGTTTTTGGCAGATGATAGGACGAGGAACAAGACTACTAGAACCGACCAACATGAAGCCATGGTGTACGCATAAAGAGCATTTTCTCATTATGGACTGTTGGGATAACTTTGAGTACTTCAAACTAAATCCAAAAGGCAAAGAGACAACCAATGCAACACCACTACCTGTAAAACGTGCCCAAATACGCATAGACAAGATAGAAGAAGCACTTAGCAAAGATGCAGACATTACACAAAAAGAGATACACAAACTCAGAGTAGAGATAGCTCATCTTCCTGAGGGTTCTATCGTCATTAAAGATGCCAAAAATGAGCTAGACAGACTTGATGATTATTTTTGGAACAACCTAGATGAAGAGAAAATCTATTTTCTCCATAGCAAGATAGAGCCTCTTTTTAAGATCGTCGTAGGGGTAGATTTTAAGGCGATGCGTTTTGAAAAAGATGTGCTTTTAGCCTCTCTGCACAAGCTCAAGGCTGATAATGATGCCTATCTAAATCAGAGCCAAAAGCTCATGAAACAGATAGCCGAACTTCCACTTTCCATAAACATCGTAGCCAACCATCAGGATGTCATAGAAGAAGTACTCAAGCCTAGCTTTTGGAAAAATGCCACAGATGAACAGCTAGATGGCATAGCCGAAGAGTTAGCACCGTTGATGCAGTACAGAGATATAGTCATAGAAGGTGAAGAGCAAACACGACTCAATCTCAAAGACATCATCAAAGAAAAAGAGTTTATCTCCTTTGGTGCAGAGAATGAATCAGTAAGTATCACTGCTTACAAAGAGATGGTGGAGGCTAAAATAGCTGAGCTTTTAGTGCAAAACAGCATCTTACAAAAAGTAAAAGAGGGCGAGAACATTACCCATGAGGAAGCTTCACAGTTAGCAAGTATCTTGGCAGCTGAATCTCCATATATCACCATAGACCTGCTTCGTCGTGCCTACCATACCCCTAAAGCTCCCTTTCTAAAGCTTATACGCCATGTACTTGGCATAGAGACACTAGAGAGCTTCCCTGACACAGTGAGCGCTTCTATAGACCAGTTTATAGCCGAGCACTCTACGCTGACAACTACGCAATTAGAATTTTTAAACTTGCTTAGAGATTTTATTATTAATCAAGGGGATATAGCAAAAAAAGATTTAATCTCCGCCCCGTTTACCGTATTGCATCCTGATGGAATACGGGGAGTATTCGCACCAAATGAAATAGAAGAAATACTAGAACTTACAAAGGAACTTGTCGCATAATGTTACACAACAATCCAGCACTTAAAAGCCTCATAGACAAACTATGGAATAAATTTTGGAGTGGAGGAATTTCGAATCCTCTCACAGCTATAGAACAAATTACTTATCTTATATTTATGAAACGTATTGATGAATTAGATACTAAACGCAAAGCAGATGCAGAATGGACAGGTGAGGAATATCATTCTCTATTTGCTGGCACTTATAATAAAATAGTTAAAGTTATTGATAAAGAAACAAATAAAGAAAAAGATGAAGTCAAAGAGCATCCAAAAGATGAACTAAGATGGAGTTACTTTAAACAGTTGCCAGCAAATGAAATGCTTAATCATATTCAACAGTATGTTTTCCCTTTCTTAAAAAAGCTCAATGGAGAAAACTCACACTTTACCAAACATATGCAAAATGCAGTTTTTATTATCCCATCATCTTCTCTATTGGTGGAAGCAGTTATTAGCATAGAAGAGATTTTCAAAGAAATAGAAAAAGATTCAAAAGAGAGAGGACAAGCGTTTCAAGATATACAGGGTGATGTCTACGAAATGCTACTAGGAGAGATAGCTACAGCAGGAAAAAATGGACAGTTTAGAACACCACGGCACATCATCAAACTTCTTGCTGAACTTGTAGAACCAAAACTAGGAGATAAAATAGGTGACCCTGCGTGTGGTACAGGTGGATTTTTACTCGGTGCTTATCAGTATATTGTCACTTCTTTGGACACTGAAAAAAAATATGCCGTAGAGGATGAAGATGGTTTTTTGCGAAGTAGCACAAGCGCATTACTAACCAATGATGTTAAGGAGTCCCTAGATAGTTCTTTACATGGGTATGACATAGATGTCACAATGGTTCGACTAGGGCTAATGAACCTTATGATGCACGGTATAGATGACCCAAATATAGACTATACAGATACGCTTAGTAAAAGTTTTCAAAAATTTGGAGGGGAGCAAAACAGTTATGATGTGATACTCGCAAATCCACCTTTTACAGGTAACCTAAACAAAGGTGAGATAGATGATACCCTAAGTCTAAGCACCACAAAAACAGAACTTCTGTTTATAGAGAGAATTTACACTATGCTAAGAGGTGGAGGAACTGCAGGAGTTATCATACCACAAGGGGTGCTTTTTGGAAGCGGTAAAGCTTTTAAAGAGGCTAGAAAATTAATGATAGAAGACTCTCAACTTAAAGCCGTTATCACTATGCCAAGTGGTGTATTTAAGCCTTATGCAGGAGTGGCTACGGCTATACTTGTGTTTACAAAGTCTGGTGACACTGATGATGTGTTTTTCTACAATATGAAAAATGACGGTTACTCTTTGGATGATAAACGAACCAAGATAGATGAGAGTGATTTGCAAGACATTATCACTAAATACAGAGATAAAACCAATATAGAAAACGATAGAAAAAACAGCTACTTTTTAGTACCAAAAAAAGAGATAGTTGAAAATGGTTATGACCTTAGTTTTAACACTTATCAAGAAGAGGTTTATGAAGAGATAGAGTATGAAGAACCAAGTGTTATATTAGAAAAACTAGCAACTTTAGAAGATGATATACAAAAAGAGCTAGCGAGTATAAAGAGTATGTATGAGTGAGATAAAATATCAGCCTTTTTTAAAAGTAGCCAAAGATATTACATCTAAATTTACAAAAATAAAAAAACAAGATTATTTAAAAAATGGTAAATACACGATTATAGACCAAAGCCAAAATTTTATAGCAGGATATACCAATAATATTCAACAAGTTAATAATTTTAATGAAAATGTTATTATCTTTGGTGACCATACAAGAATTATAAAATACATTGATTTTCCTATAGCAATAGGTGCAGATGGTGTAAAAGTATTGAAAATTAATGAAGAAATAGCAGATACAAAATATATATATTATTTTTTAAAATCAGTTAAACTACATAATGCAGGATATAGCAGACACTTCAAATATTTAAAAGCTTTAAAAATTCCCATCCAGCCACTAGAAAACCAAAGGAAAATATCTACAATTTTAACTCAAATAGAAGCACTGATACAAAAAAGAGAAGATAGCATAAAGTTACTTGATGAGCTTATAAAAAGTACTTTTTTGGATATGTTTCAGAATGTTTTAACAAGAAAAACTCTTCTTACCTTTTACTCATTTAATGAATTTTGTACGATAGATACAAATATGGTTGATGACTTTATTAAATACTCTGAATATCCTCATATAGGTATATCTAGTATTGAAAAAAATACAGGTAAAATTTTAGATTATAAACTTGTAAAAGATGAAAACTTAGTAAGTGGAAAATACTTATTTGATGAAAGACATATTTTATATAGTAAGATAAGACCCAATTTAAATAAGGTTGCTTTACCTGATTTTAAAGGATTGCTAAGTGCTGATGCTTATCCAATTTTGCCTAATAATGATTTAGTAACTAAAGAATTCTTAGCTTATTTATTACGATCAGAATTTTTTCTAAACTATATACTTGCTCATAGTGATAGAGCAAATATCCCAAAAGTAAATAAAAAAGCATTATTTGGATTTAAATGTAATATTCCAGATATTGCTTTACAAGAAAAATTTTCAAATATAGTAAAACAAGTTGAAGTGTCAAAAATTGTATATCAAGAAAGCTTAAAAGAGTTAAATCAACTCTTCAACTCCACAGCTCAAAAAGCTTTTAAAGGCGAACTTGATCTAAGCAAAATAAATATAGAACAAAGACAAGAAAAAGAGGCTTTAAAGATGCTAGATAAAGAACAACTTTTAGAGTTAATAAAACAAGGTGATTTTGACCCAAAAGAGCATGTCAATGCAGAACAATCTTATGATGACATAAGAGATATGATAATAGGTACAAAAGATAAAAAAGGTCTTATAGACGATGGTTTAGCAGTACAAGAGTTTGATGAAGAACTAAAAAAGATGCTTTTAAAAGCTGTACAATGAAACTCATAAAACTAAAACTCAATGATGACTTTAGAAGTCTAAAAAGTGGCTTTGAACTTGACTTTTTAGAAGATGAACTTAAAAATAAGTTTGAACCTTATGCCATAGTAGGAAGAAATGGAAGTGGAAAATCAAACATTTTAGAACTCTTAGGGGCTATTTTTTACAACCTTGAACTAAGATGTCTCAACTTTTTGCCCGATATTTTTGAAGATGAAGAGAGAGCAGATAAGATAGATACAAAAGTACAATCTCCAAATGCTTATGAGTTAGAATACTTTATAAACTCTTTTCATATAGTTATCATAAAACAAGCTAATGAGTATGCAAAGATAAGCAAAAATGGTGAAAAAGTACTATCAGAAGAATTAAAAGAGATTTTACCAAAGTATGTCATAGGCTATTCATCAGGTGAAAATGAAATACTAAGCTTACCGTTTTACAAAATGCGATTTATTCAGTATGATGAATACTTAAACTATCTTACCAATGATATAAGCTACTCCTCACCAGAATCAGGACTTATTTACCTTGACAATATCTTTTCACAAGCTATATTTTTAACAAATTTTCTACTCTCTGATGAAACAGTTTTAAAAATATTTGAAGATGACTTAGGTATCAAAAGTGTCAAGCAATTTAGAATCATCCTAAAACAAAACTATCGTGAGTCAATGAGTGATGAGTATCAGTACACAACAGACGAAAAAACAGATACAGAACTCACAAGTGGGTTACAATCAAAAATAGACTTTTTAATATCTTGCTCAACCCTGCACTATAAAGATGAAACAACACAAGAGCTAATTATGGATTTTTATATTGATGATGTTCTCAAAAGTATCTTTAAAAGATTTTTTGGAACAGGATTAGAACTTTTTGAGCTTTTTCAAACACTCATACTTCTAAACCAATATCAAGCAGATAATGAATTAAAAGAAAAAATCTACAAATCAAATAGCCTCTATGCAAAAGCAAGGATACCAATACTCCCTTGGGAAGATAGAATTTTCAAGTTTAAAGATTTTTGGATAGAAAAAAATGAAAGTAGGATTTTAAGTAAATCTCTCTCAGATGGAGAACATCAGTTTTTACATACTATTGGCATAGCACTTTTATATAAAGGCACACCATCACTGTTTTTACTGGATGAGCCTGAAACTCACTTCAATCCTGCATGGAGAGCTAAATATATATCAACATTAAAAAAGTGTTTTGATGGCGATAAGGTAAGCCCTGAAGTGCTGATAACTTCACACTCACCCTTTATAGTTTCTGATTCTAAACCTGATAATGTATTAATATTTGAAAAAGGTAAACAAAATAGTGTTACATGTAAACGACCAGAATTTAATACTTTTGGAGCATCGGTCAACAAGATAACGATGGGGATATTTGAGAAGCGTGAGACAATAGGTGAATATGCCAATCAAATCATAGATAAATTCAAAGAGCGTATGGAAACTACTGATGACCTAGAAGCACTTTTTTCTGAACTAGATCAAACAATGGGTGACTCTATAGAGAAAACCCTTTTCATGAAAGAACTCTTTGATAGGATAGAAAGAACATAATGCTGTTTTCATATACTTACATTACACAAGACATGGAAAAGATGCAGGGGTATATGGATTATATTTTTTATAAGGTGTGGTGTGAAGCTAGACGCATGCCAGAGTATGGTATTGAGTTATTTGATGCTAATCTTGAGCTTAAAGAAATACTGCGAGATTTTGATATTCAAACATCTGAAGGGGGAGACCTTTTTTTAAGAAGCATAGAAGACATTTTTAATCTTTTTAAAGAATTAAGTTCAATACAAATTGAGCAACTAAGAGCATGGTATACTGCTAATAATAATATAAAAGCTTTATGTGCTAATGAGGAAAATGTAAATCCTATAACATATGGTGAGCTAAAAATATTTAATGAACCACTATATATTAAAATAAAAAAGCTATTTACAAATCTTTATGGAGATAAGATTATTGGAAGAGTTCCAATTACTAAAAAAATAGGGGAAATAGATGCACACTATAAAGCATTTATGTCTGTGAATACAAAAGGAAAATGCCCCTGCTGTGGGATTAATGGCTTGAAAGGTGTTTATCATAGTAAAAGAGAAGCCTATGACCATTATTTACCTAAAGGTACGTACCCTTTTAATTCTATTAATTTCACAAACCTTATACCTCTTTGCCATGAATGTAATAGTTCGTACAAACTAGAAAAAAACCCTCTATATATCGTACCTAATCCTATAGAAGGGAGAAGAAAAGCATTTTATCTCTATACAAATGAAGATATAAAAATCGATATTTCGATAAGACTAAATCTCATTAGAAAAGATGAGATAAAGCCTGAAAATATCGAAATAAATTTTCAGGCAGATGGATATGAGGAGGAACTTGGGACATGGAAAGAAGTCTTTGGAGTAGAAGAGCGTTATAAAGCAGAATGTAGTGCAGAAAATGATGGTATTGATTGGTTAGAGCAGATTACAGATGATATAGATAATTATGATGGTATATCAAAAGATCAAGCATTAGAAACTTTGAGAAAAGCAAAAGAAAGAAAGCCGTTTGCGGAGAAAAGATTTTTAAAATTACCGTTTCTTGAAGCTTGTGATACCATCGGATTACTTGATCCAGTTGAAATAGGAGAATAATTTAGTATGGATATAAATACTCTAGGAATTGGTGCAATCATGGGCGCAACAGTAGTTGCAGGGACCAACCTTTTCATCTTTATATCAAACCGTAAAAAAGATGAGATAAAAGAGAGGCTTGAAAATCTGTACACTTCTATGTATGTTTATTATATGGAACATATGAGGTATGGAGTAGAAGATCCATACAAAGATTACCTAGAACTTAAAAAAATATATATACGCAACAGCATCTATGCCTCAGATATACTCAAAGAACTTTTTGAATCAGTATTAGACAAAGAATCTGAATTTTTAGACTTAGATGAAGAGAAAAGAGAAGAAAAAATGAATAAAGCTCTCTTTAGGGATGATAAAGGGCAAGAAAAAGACATTAAAAATATGATGTATAGAATCAGTGGATGGATAGATCGAGAGCATGCTGAGCTTCAAGTCTATTATACAAAAGGAATGATTAGTAGATTTTTGTGGAGACTAAAAAGCCAAGAGAACCCTTGGTATGCAAAAGGTTCCATACCTGCAGGGCGTAGTTTTTAAATTATATTATGTTTTATGAATAATAGGCTTTACAAGATGCCTCTGTTTATTATTTGCATCCTTATATCTGACTAAAAAGACTTTATATATAACTTTATTGTTTTTCGATATAATCTCCTTATAAAAGATGAAAAAGGATGCTTATGGAATGCGAATTTCCTACTGTGAATTCAAATATGGAAGAAGTAAAAGAGATTTTTGACAGTGTCAAGACTATAGCTGTTTTAGGACTTTCTCCTGATGCGAGTAAAGCAAGTCACAGAGTTGCAAAGTATCTACAAGAGCATGGTTACAAAATAGTGCCTGTTTATCCAAAAGGTGAAACGATTCTTGGTGAAAGAGTTTACAATTCACTTGCTGAGATTCCTTTTGAAGTAGATATGGTAGATATTTTCAGAAAGCCGGCAGCACTCGATGCAGTAGCCGATGCCTGTATAAAACGTGGTGATATAAAAGTATTTTGGGCACAGCAGGGCATTATAAATAATGAAGCGGCTGCAAAAGCAAAAAATGCAGGGATGAAAGTAGTACAAAATCAGTGTGCTATGGTTGACCATCGCAACTTGTACGTATAGGTCGCGGTATTGTTAGATTTACAACAGATACAAGAGGCAAAAAAGCGCATAGAAGGTGTGGTTGTTGAAACACCGCTTGCCCGTGCCCCATACCTAAGTGAGATTTCCGGTATTAATGTTTACCTTAAAAAAGAGAATCTGCAGGTAACGGGTGCTTTTAAAATACGTGGTGCCTATAACAAAATGGCTTCTTTGACAGAGCAGCAGCGTGCGTGTGGAGTAGTTGCAGCAAGTGCTGGAAATCATGCACAGGGTGTAGCACTCTCAGCCCAACTTCTCGGTCTCAAAGCTGTCATAGTCATGCCTGAATCCACACCGCTTACAAAGATAAACGGTGTGAAACATTATGGGGCAGAAGTTATTTTGGCGGGTTCTAATTATGATGAAGCGTATGCTTACGCAAGAGAATATGGTGAGAAAAACCATTTGACTTTTGTGCATCCTTTTGAAGATGAAGCCGTTATTGCAGGGCAGGGAACTATTGGATTAGAGATTATGGACAAGTGTCAAGAGCTTGATGCTGTCATCGTTCCTATTGGCGGCGGCGGGCTTATTGCCGGAATTGCCACTGCACTCAAAGAGATAAATCCTAAGATTAAAGTCATAGGTGTGAGTGCAAGCGGTGCACCTGCTTTTAGAGAATCTTATGAGCTAAAAAAACCAATTGACTCAAAAAGTGTACGTACAATCGCTGATGGGATTGCAGTGCGTGACACTTCACCGATTACTTTAGAGTATGCACTCAAAAATGTTGATGAAGTTTTAAGTGTTGATGATGAAGAGATAGCGAGTGCCATTTTGTACCTTTTAGAGAAGCAGAAACTTGTTGTAGAAGGTGCTGGTTCTGTTGGTGTGGCTGCACTGCTGCATCATAAACTTGACAGCTTAAAAGGTAAGAATGTAGCCGTTGTACTGAGTGGCGGAAACATGGATGTTACGCTGCTTTCGGTCATTATCGAAAAAGGTCTTTTAAAATCACATCGCAAAATGAAGCTGACGGTGACACTGGTAGACAAACCGGGCTCATTGATGCGTTTTACCCAAATACTGCAAGAACTCAATGCCAACATTGTTCATATTGCCTACGACAGAACATCAATTTCACTCGATTATGGTGATGCCAATGTTACTGTACATATGGAGACAAAAGGCAAAGAGCACCAAGAAGAGATTCATGAAACACTTAAAAAAGAAGGCTACATAAAGGATTAAGGTTTAATGGAAATTGTTCGCAGTAAAAGCATTACACAACCGGTTATATTGATGAAAATCCTTGATACGAAGGAGCTTGTAATTGTTGATGCTGAGACAACTGTGCGCTATTTTGACAAAGAAAACTTAGAACTTCAAAGCGGTTTTAAAGTGGGTATTCATCATAAACGTTACAAATCGCCTGTCGTTGCTTTTTCAAATGATGGCGACTATTTTGCAACATTGACAACTGATGCGAAAGAGTCGAGACTTTTTAACGCAGCTACAAAAAAAATGATAGCAGCAGTGGACCGCCATCATGGAGAAGCTTCATGTGTAGGCATAGATCCGCTTGCCCGCTACATGTTCTCATGTGGAGATGACGGAAAAACTTTTGCCATAGATGTCGCAAGCGGTAAGCTTGTATTTACCCTGCCTCCTCACGCAGACACCATTAACGACATCGCTTTCTCAGCCAATGGAAACTGGGTAGCCATAGCCAGTTATGATAGAAAAATATCACTCTTTTCTCTCGTTACAATGACACCTAAAAACAAACTCAAGGCACACTCTGCTCCTGTTATGCATCTAGAATTTTTTCAAAGAAATAAACTGCTCAGTATAGACAAAAACTCCTCTGCAATAATTTGGAACATCTACAGCGGAAAAGTTCTTCAAAGGCTGCAAGGGATTCATGATGAAGTAACTGCATTAGTCATAGATGATGAGGAACAGTTTTTGTTCTTAGGCACAAATCTTGGCTATGTTATTGTATATGATTTAAATACCTATACACTTATTTCAGAAAAATATCTTAAAATCACCTCCCCGATAACAAGTATGGAATTTGATGCAGAGAACGAGTTTTTAATGCTTGGTACAGAAGATGGTTTTGTTATCTACTATGACATCTATGAAGGGACAGATACTCTCAAAGACCTGCTACGGGAAAAAGAGTTTGCTCTGGTGCAAAAGATTGTAGATATTAACCCTCTTTTAGTCTATACGGAAATCTATTCACTGCTGACAAATTTTTGGCAAAACAGCCTTGAAAAAGCAAAAATAGCTTTGCAAAAAGGTGATAAGAACAGAGCAATGTTGATTTTTGGGCAATTTAAACATATGCCGACTAAAAACAAAATTATGCAAAAGCTGATTCGGGACTATACAGATTTCCCAAAATTTGTGCAGTTTGCAAAAGAGGGGAAGCTCTCCCTTGCCTATGGCTTGGCTAACCGATACCCTGTCTATAAAGAGTCTGCTACATACAAAGCACTTGAAAATCGATGGAAAAAAGCATTTATTCAGGCACAGAAGTATGTTCTCGACCCAAAAACAGCACCGCTTGCAAAGGAGATACTTGCCCCTTACAGAGGGATGAGTGAAAAAACAAAGTTTATTCAGGATGTATTGAGTAAAGCAGAGATATATAAACGTTTTCGGGCAGCCATTTCAAAAAAAGAGTTTAAAGTATGTTCTGAACTTATTAAACAGAATGCTTTTTTACGGGAACTTCCTGAGTATGAGAGCTTAATGAAGTTTGCAGATTCTCTTTACATCAAATCACAAAAATTTATGCAAGAGGGTGATATCCATTCTGCTATCAAAATTTTAAGAGTACTGCAGGATTTTGAAGAGTTTAAAGATGAAGCACGTAACTTTATGCTTGACCTAGAGTCTAAAGCAAAATTTTTCAATGCTGTAAGAGACAATGACATTGCAACAGCTTATGATATGATGACAATTTCAGAAGATCTGATGCAGACAAACGATGGAATAAAACTTCAGAAAATATGGAACAGTGATCTGCAGCGTGCAAATTCTGCAGCAGCATTTGGAAATATACAAGCTGTCAAAATCGCATTGGAAAAATACATGCAGATTAGTTCAAAGTATGCGGCACTTGCAACAGTATTTGCTTTTGCATATATGGTGCAGCTTGAAGACGCTCTACAGCATAATATTCCAAGACAAAAAGTTGAAAATGGCATTAAAAATTACATTGTTAACTTTGGTCTTTCTGAGCAGATTGAGGCCTTTTTCAATCTTTTTCAAGACATGTATCCGGAATCAAAACTCAATCTTGAACTGCTAAAAAAAGGCTCTTTTTCGATGTGGCGGCCGTCGATGATTGTAGATTCAATCTTAGATTAGCTTTTTATCTCGGAGTTACATCCTCTTTTAACCTCAAATATAGATATTTTTAAATATAATGAGCAAATTTTTAATACTAATAAAATAGAGGAGACTTTTCATGCAAATTAGTGGCGCACAGATGGTCATTGAAGCACTTATTGCAGAAGGCGTAGAAACAGTTTTTGGCTACCCTGGCGGAGCAATAATGAACGTCTATGATGAGATATACAAACAGGATAAATTTCAACACATTTTAAATCGTCACGAGCAGGCAGCAGTCCATGCTGCAGAAGGATATGCAAAAGCAAGTGGCAAAGTGGGTGTTGCGATGATTACATCTGGCCCCGGTTTTACCAATGCCGTCACTGGTTTGGCCGATGCCTATATGGATTCTGTTCCTCTTGTCGTTATTTCTGGTCAGGTGCCTATGAGCCTCATTGGTACGGATGCTTTTCAAGAGATTGATGCTGTTGGAATTTCACGTTCTTGTACAAAACACAATTACCTTGTAACAGATGCGAAAGACTTGCCACGTGTACTTAAAGAGGCATTTTACATTGCAGCTTCCGGTCGTCCGGGTCCTGTTCATGTTGATATTCCAAAAGATGTCACAGCGCAGATTGCTGAATTTAATTATGACATAGCGCTTGATTTAGAAACATATAAACCGCATGTAAAAGGAAATCCTCGTCAGATTAAAAAAGCGATGGAAGCAATTGCTGCATCGAAGCGTCCGGTTTTTTATCTTGGAGGCGGAATCATCAATGCAAATGCAGCTTATGATGTAAGAGATTTGATTCATAAAACAGGAATTCCTGCGGTTGAGACATTTATGGCACGCGGTACTTTGGCACATGATGATAATCTTCTTATTGGCATGCTTGGAATGCACGGAAGCTATGCGGCCAATATGTCTATGAGTGAAACAGATATGATCATTGCTCTTGGTGCACGTTTTGATGACCGTGTAACGGGAAAACTCTCAGAGTTCGCTAAAAATGCGGATGTCATTCATGTCGATATTGACCCTGCTTCTATCTCCAAACTGGTTAATGCTGATTATCCAATCGTTGGTGATGTGAAGAATGTCGTTTTGGATATGCTTGCACAGGTTGATAAGATTGATGCAGACAAATATGAGTCTTGGAGAGAGACAATTCATAATTTTAATGAACTGCATCCACTTACTTACCATGAAGACAGTGACAGATTGAAGCCTCAATGGGTAATTGAGAGAGTTGGTCAAATTTTGGGTGATGATGCTAATATTTCAACAGATGTTGGACAGCACCAGATGTGGACAGCGCAGTTTTATCCATTTTCCCGTCCACGTCAGTTTATAAGTTCTGGCGGACTTGGAACTATGGGCTTTGGTTTTCCTGCCGCTATCGGTGTGAAAGCTGCAAAACCGGATAAAATCTCCATTAACTTTACGGGAGACGGCTCCATACTTATGAATTGTCAAGAATTAATGACAGCGGTAGAGAAAAAACTTCCGGTCATTAACATCATTCTTAATAACAATTTCCTAGGAATGGTACGCCAGTGGCAGTCACTTTTTTATGACAAGCGTCACTCAGAGACAGACCTCTCTGTACAACCTGACTTTGTAAAACTCTCTGAAGCTTTTGGCGGAATAGGGTACAGAGTAAAAACAAAAGAAGAGTTTGATGCAGCCTTAAAAGATGCAGTAGACAAAGGTGTTGTTGCTTTCATTGAAGTACTTGTTGAGCGTTTTGAGAATGTTATGCCGATGGTTCCATCAGGTGGAAGCCTGTTTAATATGATGCTATTAGAGAAAAAGGAGAGTAAATAATGAGCGAAAACGCAAGAAGAGTAATCTCAGTTATCGTAGTAAATGAAGCGAGTGTTTTATCTCGTGTTACAGACCTTTTCTCTGGACGTGGCTACAACATTACATCTCTCACTGTTGCGCCTATTCCTGAGAGCAAGTATTCAAGGCTGACAATTGTAACTTCAGGCAGTGTAAGAGTTATGGAGCAGATCACAAAACAGCTGCATAAACTCATTCCTGTCCTTCGTGTTTATGAGCATGCAGATATGGTTGAAAAAGAGATGGCTATGGTGAA
>JALVXQ010000326.1 GCA_027038255.1 Sulfurimonas sp.
TTCAACAGTAAGAACATCAGTACAGGCAATGGTTAGAAATGCAAACATCGTTGAGACAACCTTTAAAGAGGGATTATGCGAAGTAGAGATGGAAATCACTCTTTCACGTTCTCAATTTCCTCAATAATACCCCTTTTTTTACTCTGTTCATCTGCTCTTTTTGCAGATGAATATCTTATCTCCTACAGATACTCCATCAAAAACGCAACACTCTACAATGAAACACTCTATGTTTCAAAAGCTATGAAAAAATGTCATGGAAAAGCTTATGATTCTCTCATTTTAGACCCACAAAAATCTAATGATTTAAAAAAAATTCTTCTCTCAAATAAAGAACAATTTACAGATTTTTTATATAAAATCGGTCTCAATATAAAACATGAAGAAGAGACTCTTAACAGCGTAAACCACTCATATACCGTGCTTACACTCAAAACAACATGCTTCAAAGTCGATTTTAATGATAATTCTGTTAGAATTGCACCTTTAAAATAAGGACTTTTTTTTTGAAAATTGCCATAGTCGAAGATGATATCAATATGCGTAAATCTCTTGAGATAGCTATGAGCGATTATAAAGAGTTTGAAGTAAAGACATTCAAAAATGCAAAAGATGCACTCAAAGCTCTCGATGGGAGTTTTGATCTTGTCATCACTGATATCAATATGCCCGGTATGGACGGTATCGAATTTGTCAAAGAGTTAAACGGTCGCTTTGAGATCATCATCATGACTGGAAATGCAACACTCTCACGCGCGATTGAGTCTATTCAACTCGGAGTCAAAGACTTTTTACTCAAGCCTTTTGACATCGATACTCTTATTGGAGCAATTAAACGCGAAGAGACTATTCAAAAAGTCAAAAAAAGTGCTAAAAAACCGACAAAAAAAAGTGCTGATGGATTTTTAGGCTCTTCTGAAGCCTTGCAAAAAGCACTTAAAATTGCTCAAAAAGCGAGTAAGACAGATGCAAGTATCTTGCTGCTTGGAGAGAGTGGTGTA
The DNA here is from genome assembly GCA_027038255.1 of Sulfurimonas sp. GTDB lineage: Bacteria > Campylobacterota > Campylobacteria > Campylobacterales > Sulfurimonadaceae > Sulfurimonas. The sequence goes on from JALVXQ010000326.1 coordinate 1,002, forward strand.
GGAAAAGAGGTTTTTGCTTCCTACATTCACAAAAATTCTCCACGCATTAAAAAACCTTTTGTCGCTATCAATATGGCAGCACTGCCTGACAATCTCATAGAGAGTGAGCTTTTTGGTTTTGAAAAAGGTGCTTTCACAGATGCAAGCGAAGCAAAAGCAGGTCAATTTGAACTTGCAAACGGCGGCACACTTTTTTTAGATGAGATAGCTGAAATGCCTTATGGTGTTCAAGCAAAACTCTTACGTGCACTCCAGGAAAAAGAGGTACGTCGTCTTGGCTCATCAAAAACCATTAAGATAGACATTCGTGTTATCTCTGCAACAAATGCAGACTTGCATAAAAAGATAGATAATGGAGAGTTTAGAGAAGATCTCTACTACAGACTTAATACAATTCCTCTCAACATCCCACCCCTGCGTGAGAGACGTGATGAGATTTTAGAAATAGCCAATAAAGTCTGCGAAGAAAATTGTAAGAAATATGAATTTGAAGCAAAAAGTTTCTCAAAAGAGGCACAAAGTGAATTGCAAGAGTACAATTGGCCCGGCAACATACGTGAGCTTATCTCAGTTGTAGAGCGTGCTGTAATACTCAGCGAAAACCAAGAGATACAAAAAGATGAACTCTTTTTAGACATAAGAAAATAGACAGAGGAGAAAATTTGAAAAAATATAATGTAGCAGTTGTAGGTGCAAATGGAGCGGTAGGAGAAGAGGTTCTTCGTGTACTCGAAGAGATTGACTTTCCACTAGGTAAATTAGTACCTTTGGCAAGTGAAAGAAGTGCCGGTAAAAAAGTAAACTTTGATGGTCAGGAACTTACTATTTTAGAGCTTACTGATGCAGTCTTTGCTAAAGAAGATGTAGAGATTGCAATCTTTTCAGCCGGTGGCAGTGTCAGTGCAGAGTTTGCACCTGCCGCTGTAAAAGCCGGTGCAGTTGTCATTGACAATACAAGTCATTTTAGAATGCAGGAAAATGTGCCTTTGGTAGTTCCTGAAGTCAATCCAGAAGATATTGCAAAATGGCGAGAGACAGGAATTATTGCCAACCCGAATTGTTCTACTATTCAGATGGTACAAACACTCAAGCCGCTTGATGATGCTTATGATTTAGTTCGTGTCGATGTTGCAACATATCAGGCAACGAGTGGTGCAGGAAAATCTGCTATGGAAGAGCTTGTCAAGCAGATGCAGGCATTTTTTGCATTTACACTTGATGAAGCGGAAATCAAAGCATTTAACCAACAAATCGCCCTTAATGTCATTCCTCAGATTGATGTTTTCACGGAAAATGGCTACACAAAAGAAGAGATGAAGATGGTCAATGAAACTACGAAGATTATGCACAAAGAGATTCCTTTGAGTGCGACCTGTGTTCGTGTTCCTGTACTTCGTGGTCACTCTGAATCTTTAACACTTACATTTGACTCAGAAGTGAGTGCAAACGAGGCAAGAGAGCTCTTAAGCAAAGCGCCAAATATTGTTGTAGTTGACGACCCAGAGAAAGCACTCTACCCTATGCCAAAAGATTGTGTTGATCAAAATGAGACTTTTGTTGGAAGAATCAGAGAAGATGTCTATGCAAATAACATGCTGCATATGTTTATAGTAGCTGACAATCTACGTGTCGGTGCTGCTACAAATGCCGTCAGAATCGCCCAAAAATGGGTCGAGATGGAAGGTTAAAGAATGCTTGAAAGAATCTTTGAAGGTGGTCTCTGGGGCTCACGATTTATGGTCATCATGGCCGTTGTGTTTGGTCTCATAGGAGCAATTGTTCTCTTTATCGTCGCATCATTTGATGTCTATGATACAGCAAAACTTGTCATTAACACCTACCTTAATCACCACCATCCTGAACATTTTCATGAACTTGTTGTAGGAGGCATTATTGGTGCCGTTGACTTATACCTCATCGGTGTTGTAATGTTACTTTTTGCATTTGGTCTCTATGAACTTTTTATTTCAGACATCGATGCAGCACGTGAAGATAAAGAGAGAGAAAATAAAATTCTTTCCATCCATTCTCTAGATCAACTCAAAGACAAAATATCAAAAGTTATTGTCATGGTTCTTGTTGTTGGATTTTTCAAAAAGGTCGGTCTTACAAACTATACTACTCCTTTAGAATTACTATATCTTGCACTTTCTATTACAGCTGTTTCTGTCGGTTTATACTTTTTAAGTAAAGTTGGACATCAGCACTAAAATTTAAAATTAGGAAAAAAAATGAGTAAAATATTTGTAGATGCATGTTTTGGAAAAGAGACTCCATACACTCCGGTATGGATGATGAGACAAGCTGGTCGTTACCTGCCGGAATATATGGCAGTACGTGCACAAGCCGGTGATTTTTTAAACCTCTGCCACAATCCTGAAATGGCATGTGAAGTCTCTCTCCAGCCTGTGGATATTGTTGGTGTTGATGCTGCAATTATGTTCAGTGACATCTTGGTTATTCCAGATGAGATGGGAATGGACTTGTCTTTTGTAAAAGGAGAAGGTCCTAAGTTCTCAGATCCTATCAAAGATGAAGCAGATCTTAACAGACTCATCGGTGGAGAAGAGGCTGCTAGTAAACTGACATATGTCTATGAAACTATTGAACTTATCAAGCAAAAACTTGCTGATGACAAAGCACTCATCGGCTTTACCGGAGCACCGTGGACACTTGCAACATACATGATAGAAGGGCAAGGGACAAAAACATACAATGTATGTAAAAAGATGATGTACTCAAACCCTGAACTGCTTCATAAGATTTTGAGAAAAGTGACAGATGTTGTTAAGCTTTATATGGAAAAACAGATCCAAGCCGGCATAGATGTTGTGCAGATTTTTGATTCATGGGCAGCAGCAATTGAGCCGGGTAAATATGATGAATTTTCTTGGAAATATATGGTGGAAATCGCTGAATATCTTAAAGAGAAGTACCCACACGTTCCTGTAATCATGTTCCCTAAAGGGATTCCTGCCTTTTTAGATAAAGTGTATGGAAACTTCGATGTATTTGGTGTAGATTGGTCAACGCCTATGGCTTTTGCAAAAGAGCGTCTTGGAGAGAAGTATGTTCTTCAGGGAAATATGGAGCCATGCCGTCTCTACTCTAAAGAGGCTACTACAAAATGTGTAGAAGCAATTCAAGAGACTATGCAGGGTAAACGCCATATCTTCAATCTTGGTCACGGAATTCTTCCCGATGTTCCTGTAGAAAATGCAAAGCATTTCATCAATGAGTGTCACAGAGTTAGTGGAAAAAAATAACATAATCTTCGGTCCCATAAACTCACGCCGCTTTGGTGTGAGTCTAGGCATCGACCTCTCGCCTTCATCTAAACAATGCAACTTTGACTGTCTTTACTGTGAGTTAGCTCCTTCTGCTACTGTAAATGCGCAAAAAGAAGTTGTATCTGTCGAAACTATTATCAACGAACTTAAAAAACATCTCCATGACAAGATAGATGTCATCACTCTCACTGCCAATGGCGAGCCGACACTCTACCCTTACCTCGATGAACTCATAGATGCAATCAATAAAATAAAAGGCTCGACACAAACACTCATACTGACAAACTCTGCCACTTTAGTGGATGAAAAAGTCTACAACTCTCTTTTAAAACTCGATCAGGTAAAACTCTCTTTGGATGCAGTAAGCCCTGATATTTTTAAAAAAATAGACAGACCTCACGCAACGATTCATATAAAAGACATTGTTCAAAAAGTGCAAGCATTTTCCAAAGAGTACAAAGGCAGACTTTTTATAGAGATTTTATTTGTGCATGGACTCAATGACACTAAAGAGGAAGTTGCAAAACTTAATGATGTTCTATGCTCTATAAATGCTTCAAGAATCGACTTAGGTACCATAGACAGACCACCAGCATACCCTGTTACAGGAATAAGCTACAAAGAGCTGCATGAGCTCTCCCATCTCTTTGAGAGTTCTATACCTATACATATAGCCTCACGCCAGCATGCAGAAGCGAATCAAACAACTTACAGTGATGAGGAGATCATAAACACACTAGACAAACGCCCTCTCACGCAAGAAGACATCAACCTGCTGTTTGATGAGACGAGTAAAGAGAGACTCAATAAATTGCTCTCTGAAAATAGAATAACGCTTAAAAAACTTGATAATTTAGAATTTTTCGTACCAACACAAAATAGCATGAGAAAAAGAAAAAAGCTTTAGAATTTTCTGATTTAACCTATATAAACAGATTTTGCCCATCGAGAAAAATCAAAAGATATTTAGGCACTATAGAGGCATTAAAATGAAATAATTTTTTTGAAAGTTCGTATTTAAGGGAGTTAAGAAAGGTATGGCTCCGGATGCTGGATTCGAACCAGCGACCAAGTGATTAACAGTCGATTAAAACCATATTATCATACTTTCTTAAATTTTCTCAAATGCAATCAAATCCCTAAAATAAGGAGTTTGTAGAAACTTTTTACTTATCAAATCTTATCATCTTTTTGTAAAAAGAACAATCTTGCACGGACTTTCCAAGGACTTAATTAAATGGATTGACTATTCTAATATCAAGATTTTTAAAATCTTTTTCATTTCTAGTTAACAAGACCATATCTTTTACTTGTGATGTAGCACCTATTAATGAATCCATTATTGGCAGAGGCTTTCCAAGTTGTTTTAGCTTTGTATTAACAATTGCCCATTGAAGCATAATCTCTGTATCTATGTCAATAATTCTATTTTCAAATCGTACTAGCAAATCATTCTTTAACCAATACAATAATTTATCTTTTTTCTGACTATCAGCAAGTTTTTCAACACCTGCCTTAATTTCACCAATTGTAATAACTGATAAATATATATCATTTTCATTAAGAGTTAAAATATAATCAACAACTTTTTGATTGGGAGTTTTCGAAATGAATTCTTAAACGATATTTGTGTCTAAAAGGTACTTCAAAAAGTCACTCTATCACTATATAGTTCAGATTCTCTTTCAAGTGCAATATCATGCAAAGGACTAGAGCGAAAAAAGCTTACAATATCATCTTTATCATCTTTTTTTTGAGTCTGTGTCTCACCTATTTTTTTTACTTCTAAGTTTTTAAT
>JALVXQ010000327.1 GCA_027038255.1 Sulfurimonas sp.
TCATTGATAATGGGGTAAAATACTCTCGAGATTCAAAAAACATAGATATTACAATAAAAAACAACATGATGTTGATTCAAGATTACGGCATTGGTATGGATGAAGTCCAACTTTTAGCAATATTTGATAACTATTATCAGATTAACAGTGAGATGAAAGGTTTTGGCATAGGTTTGTCTATGGTAAAACGCTTTTGCGATGAGAACGGCATTAAACTCATTTTTGATTCGATGCCAAACAGTGGAACAACAGTAAAATTAAAATTTAAACAGGAACAATAATGGAAACAACAAGTTCGATAATATCGTATGCAGAAACAGCTCTTGATTATGGAGTTATGGGAACACTTGGGCTTATGAGTGTCGTGACACTATGGCTCTTTATTGAGAGAATGATGTTTTATAAAAGCGTTCGCATAGAAGATTATAAACATCGGGACAATCTGGAACTTGACTTGACAGACAACGTAGGCATCATTAGTGCCATCGGTTCTAATGCACCTTATGTAGGACTTCTTGGTACAGTTGTCGGGATTATGATTACTTTTTACTCTTTAGGTGACATTGGTGCTGTAGATGCAAAGAAAATCATGATAGGACTTGCTCTAGCACTTAAAGCAACAGCAACAGGTCTTGTTGTCGCGATGCCTGCCATCGTAGCGTATACAATCGTTTTAAGAAAAGTAGAGCGCATACTAACAAAATTTGATGTTGCAGAGGAAGAAGCAAAGTAATGTCAAAATGTAAAAAGAATTTTAAGCGTTTTGATCAGATAAATGTCATTCCTTTTATCGACATCATGCTTGTACTGCTTGTTATGGTTTTAACAACGGCTACGTTCATAAAACAAGGGGTCATACCTGTAGACCTGCCAGATGCAAAAGCAACACAAAAAGAAGATACTAAAAAAGAAGTGACTGTGTATGTCAATGCAAAAGGTGAGATGTTCTATGAAAAAGAGAAGGTAAATCTAGCGCAGTTAGAAGAGAAACTCTCTAAAATTTCTAAGAAACAGACAGTGGTTCTTCGCAGTGACAAAGAGTCGAAATTTCAAGACTTTGTTTCTGTCATGGATATCTTAAAACGTTTAGGACATGAGCAACTTTACATTGTCACAAAAGAGTAAGCTAATACCCTTTTTGAAGTAGTTTAAATTTTGGCTGCTCTGCCTGAGAAGCTTCTTCTTTCTCTTTTTTTGTCTGTTTTTGTGTGGCATTTATCTCTGTATTAAAAACTTTTTTCTCTATTGTTTTTTCATCTTCATTAAAAAGTGTGGTCGCGAAGAAAAAAAGTATCATAATGACTACTACACTTACATACAGCAGTACGTAGTTCTTCATATGCCCATTTTCAAATGGATTTTGCATGTAACTCCTTTAACTCTGCAATGTTATCACAATATTTATATCCATACGCAATTAACTCCTTTGCTTTGTTAAACTCAAACGTTCCACAGATATTCATAGGTATGTCTATCTCAATGTCAGAAGGGTAGGCTGCAAGTTTCATACGCGCGATGCTGCTCTGCATCGTTTCAAAGGATTTATTTGCAATGGTATACATGCCGCTCTCCTTTGCAAAAGAGTCCGGAATAGATATTTTACTGAAATACTCTTTGATTATTTTTTGTATAGAACTTTGAGATGCTTCTTCCTTCATAGGTGCTTGTGTGAGAGGCTCTCCACCTAGATTGACTGAGATTGTAAGGTCTGTACTATCATGAAATGTCGGAGCGATTGGTACTGGGTTTAAAACACCGCCATCGACCAAGCGCTTACCTTTGTACTCAAAAGGTGTAAAGAAGAGCGGTAGAGAGATAGAGGCGCGAATTGCATCAAGCAGTGAGCCTTCATTTATCCAAACCTCTTTTTGTGCATCTATATCTGTTGCAACCGCAGTAAACTTTATAGGGAGATTTTCTATCTTCTCATCACCAACAAGTGTTTGCAGCTTATTTATCAGTTTCTCTCCTGAAATAAAACCGCCGCTTCCTTTAAAGTCAAGAAGTTTCAGCATATCAAGGACATCTATTGTCTCAAGCCACTCTGCATAAGCATCAAGTTTCCCCGCAGCATAAAATCCACCTACAAGAGCACCCATCGAACAACCGGAGATTGATTTTATCTCATAATTATGCTCTTGGAGCCATTTGATGATGCCAATGTGTACTATGCCTCTTGCACCGCCACTTCCAAGTACAAGAGAGATTGTTTTTTTAGTCACAGTGTTTACGAGTTTTGAGTTCGAATTTAATCTCTACATCTTGCCATGTTTTTCCCTTGTGCAGGTCATAACATGCTTTTGTGATGCTTGAGAGTGATGGTAACATATGAAAATCAGCAAGGTCGATGTGCCCCTCTGCTTCTATTCCATCATCATCAAAATCAAGTTTCATAGGGATGGTCTTTGTGATACCATTCATAGTAATGTCTACATTGATAAGTTTGTTCTCAATTGAGACAACTTTTGCTGTAATGCTTTTGACATTTTGTACATCAAAAAAGTATTTCACAAGTTTTGCATCACGTCCACTGTTTTTTGAGTCAACTGAAGTCGTATTTATTGTTACAGTACTTGTCCTTAGATAAGACTTTTCAGAACTTTTGTCTGTCGCTTCTATGGCTACCTTGTCAAATGTTCCACCGACACCAATTTTTAGAGGTGTTTTGTAAGCTTTCCACTCCACTTTGAGTTGTTTTGCTTCATATCTACATTGACCTGCAAAAAGTACCGCTGTCATTGTTACAAGTAAAAAAATAATCTTTTTCATATTATGCTCCTGTGTTTTGTTGTGGGTATTTTAGCATAGATATTTTTTGTAAAGATAAGAGGAGAATTTTTGTAAGATTGTTAAGAAGAGAAAAAGAAGTTTATCTATAATGAATTGGTGTGCTGACTAAAAACGTGAAGAAATTCACGTTTGAATAGACTCCGTCGCCCGATGCTACGCATATCGGACTCTGGTGCGCAAGCTAAAAATGAGAAGAAATTGTCGTTCGTGGACTCCGTCGTTCAGTGCTTCGCACATTGAACTCTGGTGCGCTGACTAAAAACGTGAAGAAATTCACGTTTTTTTAACGTCAGCTTACATCATACCCGGCATTCCCATTTGTGGAGGCATTCCTGCGCCCATGTCTGGAGCAGCAGTCTCCTCTTTTGGAATTTCGAAAATCGCTGCTTCTGTTGTAAGGAGTAGACTTGAAACCGATGTCGCATTTGTAAGTGCAACACGTTCCACTTTAAACGGATCAATAATTCCTGCTTCAAACATATCTACATACTCACCGGTTGCAGCATTGAAACCAATTGTCTCGCTGTCTGCAAGCTCAATAGCATTAACAACAACACCTGTATCATAACCGGCATTGGCAGCAATTTGTTTTATAGGTGCTTTGACAGCACGTAAGATGATTTCAGCACCAATTTTCTGATCACCCTCTAAATCATCTAGGCTTACTTTTGCAGCAGCGCGAACAAGTGCAGCACCACCACCGATGACAATTCCCTCTTCAACAGCAGCTTTTGTCGCTGAGAGTGCATCATCAACACGGTCTTTTTTCTCTTTCATCTCAGTCTCAGTTGCTGCACCGACTTTAATGACAGCCACACCGCCGCTGAGTTTTGCAAGACGCTCTTGAAGTTTCTCTTTGTCATACTCGCTTGTAGTTACTTCCATCTGTGTTCTAATCTCTTTCACGCGAGCTTCAACTGCTTCTTTGCTCCCTGCACCATTTACGATGACACTGTTGTCTTTGTCGATGACAACACGAGCAGCCTGTCCGAGCATGCTAATTTCAGCACCTTCAAGTGTTAGACCTGTCTCCTCAGAGATTACAGTACCGCCTGTAAGGATTGCGATGTCTTGAAGCATCGCTTTACGTCTGTCACCAAATCCTGGAGCTTTCACTGCAGAGATGTTAAGCACACCACGAAGTTTGTTTACAACTAAAGTAGAGAGTGCTTCGCCCTCAACATCTTCAGCGATAATGAGCAATGGACGGTTTGTCTTTTGTACTTGTTCTAAAACAGGAAGTAGGTCTTTTAATGAGTTTATTTTACTGTCTACAAGTAAAATCCACGGATTTTCAATCTCAGCCGTCATTTTTTCAGTATTTGTAATGAAGTACGGGCTTAAGTATCCACGGTCAAACTGCATACCTTCAACAACATCAAGCTCATCGACAATACCTTTTGCCTCTTCAACAGTGATAACACCGTCTTGACCAACTTTTTCCATCGCTTCTGCAATCATATTTCCGATTTGTGCATCAGAATTTGCAGAAATAGTAGCAACCTGTGCGATTTCACTTTTATTTTTAATAGACTTTGAAGAAGCTTTGAGGTTTTCTAAAATTGCCTCAGATGCTTTGTCCATTCCCCGTTTTACTTCAACAGGGTTCGCACCTGCTGTGATGTTTCTAAGACCTTCAGAGAAGATGGCATTTGCCAAAACTGTTGCAGTTGTTGTTCCGTCACCTGCTTCATCAGCAGTGTTTGATGCAACCTCTTTAACAAGTTGTGCACCCATGTCCTCTAGTTTATCTGAGAGCTCTACCTCACGCGCTACAGAAACACCATCTTTGGTGATGATTGGTGAACCGTATGATTTTTGAATTAAAACATTACGACCGCGTGGCCCCATTGTCACTTTTACCGCATCTGTGAGTTTTTCAACTCCACGTGCCAATTTGTTTCTTGCATTGTCTGAAAAAATTATCTCTTTTGCCATAGTATATGCTCCTTATATATGTTAAATTATTATGCGATTACGCCAAGAATGTCTGAAGTTTCCAGTACTAAGTACTCTCTGCCTTCGAGTGTAAGTTCACTGCCGGCATATTTGCCAAAAACAACTAAATCATCTACTTGCAAATCTTTTACTTCGCCTGATACAGCTACAACTTTTGCCTGTAAAGGTTTTTCCTTTGCATTATCCGGGATGATAATACCGCTTGCAGTTGTATTTGACTCTTCAACTCTCTGCACTAAAACTCTTTCACCTAGTGGTTTGAAATTCATTTAATTATCCTCCAAATATTTTTTAAAATTACAAATGAGATAATACAAAAAAAAAGTAAAAAAGTCAATATGTCTTAGTCACATTGACTAAACTTTCTTTCATGTAATTATGAAACTTTATAAGCCCCTAAAAATGCCATCCTAAAGACTTTTTTAATTTTATAAAACTCTAAGATGAACTTATGTATAATTCCATCCTCTTAAGCGATGTCAGGGTAGCTCAGCTGGTTAGAGCACTGGTCTCATAAGCCGGGGGTCGGGGGTTCAAGTCCCCCCTCTGACACCATTTATTAAGAACATTTTATATTCCGGATTAGCTCAGCGGTAGAGTAGGTGACTGTTAATCACTTGGTCGCTGGTTCGAATCCAGCATCCGGAGCCATTTTTTAACCCCTAATTATAGGCTTTTAAGGCACTTTTAGCCATCTGTTTAAGAAATCGAATTTCAAGTTATTTCCAACCTATTTCCAACTAAACACTTTTAAAAATGTTTTTTGCTCTATTAAAATATCGATGCGTTTGGCTTTGCAAAATTCTAGTCTAATACCTTCACTAAATTTACCAATCGTCATCTGTTTATCTGAGTAGTTTTCTCTATATCTGATGAGAAATATTTTATCAACTACTTTATTATTTTCATTTACCACTTCTTTATAAAACACACCTTCATGTTTTGTTGATATCTTTTTTTGAATTATTTTTAGATTAGCCATAACAACTCCATATAGTAGTGCTCAATTGTTAGCAATGGTAAACTAAAAAAGCTGTTGCTTCCCTTATACAGGGAAATAGAGGAAATTTGATAAAATATGAAGAGGTTTGATAATCTCAAAAAATAGCTAAATGTGCTATAATTGTCAAAAAGATAAGGAGTGTGTGATGCAAACTAAATTTCAACAAATGTTACTATTAACTGTAAACAACTCCATAGGTAATAAAAAGAAGCATTTTACTGTTGAAAATTTATGTCAACTTTTTAATAAAGAGCAAGATTTTTCTAGTGTAGAAAAATATGCACTCGATACTATAAAAA
>JALVXQ010000328.1 GCA_027038255.1 Sulfurimonas sp.
TCTTTCTGGTTTGGAGTAGATACCGACTATTTAGGTGATGATACTGGAGTTGATTATGGGTTAGAAGGCACACAAGTTACTGTTACATATAGCGATGGATCAACGACTACTGCTACGTATCAAGCAGAAGCTGATGGTTCATCCTCAGCGGTTGTTTCTGATGGTAATGTTATTATGGGAGGTGATGGTAATGATACACTTATGGGCAACAGTAACGACGAATTGCTTGATGGTGGAGCAGGCAATGATCAACTTCTAGCAGGTGGAGGTGATGATACGCTTGTTTATGATAGTCATGACAGTGTTATAAATGGCGGTAGTGGATTTGATACACTGGTACTTACAAACAATGATTCTATCGACTTTTCTGCTTTAGATGCAACGAGTAATCCGATTGCAAATATTGAAAAAATTGATCTCACGCAAGGGGATCATACTTTGGACAATCTCTCTTTAGATGATGTCTTAGATATGACAGATACAAATAATACGCTTCAAATCACAGGAGATGGGGCGGATCAAGTTAATGTAGATACTACAGGATGGACACAACAGGGAACTGCTGTTGATGATGGAACGAGCACAACATATACATATTCAAATGATTCTACATCTGACAGTGTTACTCTAGTTGTTGATGATAATGTGCAAAATACAGGTTTATAAAATAATCTCTATTTTGCTACAATTGGATAGATAAAACAAAAGGGTGTTTTTAGATGAACGCAACTATCGTAATTGTAGAAGATGAAGAGGATTTGCTCGAACTGCTTGAGTACAATCTTGCTAAAGAGGGTTTTGAGACCATTGGTTTTTTAAATACAAAAACGGTGGATCAAATTCTTGAAGAAGAGGAGATTGACCTGCTCATTATGGACAGAAATCTTCCCGGAGTGGAGGGGAGTGAGTTTGTCAATGAACTGCGTGAGGATGGTTTTGATACACCGGTCATCTTTTTAAGTGCTAAAGATAGAGATGAAGATATAGAAGAGGGATTTCTTAGAGGTGGTGATGATTACATTACGAAGCCTTTTAATATGAAAGAGCTCATTTTGCGTGTGCGTTCCATCTTGAAAAGAACTTCTAGAAAAGTGAGTGAAGGGAAGTTGCATTTTCGAGATTTACTACTTGACAAAAGTACGAGAGAGCTTTTTGTAGATGGTGAAAATGTTGAAATCACTAAATTGGAATTTGACCTTTTGAGTGAATTTATTACAAACAAAAACTCAGTTCTTGATCGTGATTATCTTTTGGAAAATGTCTGGGGTGACAGTGAAAATTACCAGTACAAGACGGTCAATGTCGCGATTAACAGACTCAAAGAGAAGATAGACCCTCATAAGAGTAAAGATTACATCCAGACAGTGCGTGGAGTTGGGTATAAGCTGTGCTAAAATTACACAAAGAACTTCTTAAAAAACTTCTCCTCATTTACGTAGTAAATTTCTCTCTCTTTTTACCTTTTACTTTTGTTGTTTTAAAACTTTTTCTTCCTCTGGAAACAACACTTTATATAGGTGCTGTGATTGTAGTAATGTTTGTTGTACTCTCCTTGCTTTTCTTTCTTTTTTTACGGTTTTATCTGAAAAATATAGAAACTGATTTAGATGCAATAACAAAATATATACAAGATATAAATGAAAAAGAGTATGCAAGCGAAGTGAAAATAATGCACTATGTGGAGTTTTTACATCTCTCTGTATTGATGAAGAACATCGCTAAGCGACTCTATCAAAAAGATAAAAAAGCGGCTAAAAAGTAATTATATTTTAGACTGAATTGTTACTTTTTTTGCTTCAAACATCTCAATGGCCTTTTGTACCATCGGCTCTTTTGTGATGTCTGTACCGTCACTCTCATCCTGCACAGAAGCTTCAGCACAATTTGTCACACAGCTGCCCGCTCCACCTGCTTCGATATCTTCAACGGTAGAAGCACTTTGTGCACCTTCTGGCTGTGAGGGCATTTGCGGTACTTGTTCTTCTCTTATTGGTTCTTCATTTTTGTTTTTTATGGGTTTTGAGCAGGGAACACCTTTAATGCTAGTCTCAAATGAAAAGGTCTCACGCACAAGCTGTTTGATGACACCATAACCATGCTTAAGGCTTTTTTTACACGCTTCGTCTGCACAGCTCTCCCATGTTAGAACATTCTCTTCATAGGAGATAAAACGAATCTGTTGCTCAAAACACTCCCCGAGTGTTGCATTTCTATCTTTTATTTTCGCTACAAGTTCTTGAAATTTTTCAAGTGCAGGGTCAGGTAGATTTTCTTCTTGTGGTATCTCCTGTGGCACTGTTTCTTGAACTTTCTCTTGTTCTTGTTGCTGCTCTTGTGGTGCTGCAACGGCACCATTCATCTCTGGTGTTGTCTCCTGCAGTTTTACTTTTGGTACAGGGCTTGCAGGTTCACTTTGCGTGAGGATATCAGGACGAGATACATCTTTTTGAAAGGACTCTATCATCTGGTCTATCTCACGGATGCGGAGTGCTTCTATCATCTTGAAAAATATCATAGAAAGGACAAAAGAGCCATCTGCATTGATGCTGAAGAGGTATTTTGATTCGCTTAAAATTCTAAAAAATCTGTCAAGCACAAGGGTAGAGAAGAGGGCATCTTGGTTGTACATCTTCTCTTTTAAAAAGGCGATGAGTTCATCAACGACCATCTCACTCTCATAATCTTCAAGTACTTTTGTGTACTCCACCAAAGCAGCATAATCTTTGGCAAAAACGGCATCGAAGAGTTTTGTGATGAATTTTGGATCAACAAGTCCGAGCATATCTGTCACGGTTCTTACATCCACATGGTTTTTAGAGTAGATGATGGCCTGATCGAGCAGCGTGAGGGTATCACGCAGACTGCCACTTCCACTACGGGCAAGTATCTCAAGGGCATCGTGCTCATAGGTGATGCCCTCAAGGTTTAAGATGTGTGCCAAATGGTCAACAATCTTGTTCGTTGCAATGCTTTTAAATCTAAAATGTTGTGTACGGCTTAGAATGGTTGCCGGAAGTTTGAGTGGGTCTGTAGTTGCTAAGATGAACTTAACATACTCCGGCGGCTCTTCAAGGGTCTTTAAAAGGGCATTAAAAGCCTCTTTTGTGAGCATATGGACTTCATCGATGATGAAGATCTTATAGCGTGCCGCTGCCGGTTTGTATTTGGTCTGCTCTATAAGGTCACGAATGTCGTCTATCTTGCGTGAGGAAGCACCATCCATCTCGATGATGTCCATATGGCGTCCCTCTTTTGCCATGATACAGTTAGAGCATTTGTCACAAGGCTGATGGCTCATTCCCTCTTCACAAATGAGTGCTTTTGCAAAGATACGCGCAGTTGAGGTCTTTCCGCTGCCACGCAGTCCTGAGAAGAGATAGGCATGAGAGAGACGGTTTGCATCAAGAGCAAGCGAGAGTGTCTGTGCAATAGTTTCTTGCCCGATGAGCTCATCGAAATTGGATGGGCGATATTTTCTAGCTAATACTTCATGTGCTTCTTGCAACTGCAGACTCCTAAATTTTCAATAAGTAGATTATAGCGAGTCACTGCCTATTCAAACATAAAATCAATGAGTAGGCTAGATTATCTCCTGCATATTAATATCATCGCCAACTTCTTCTGCGAGTTTTTCCATAAGGGTGAAAAGTTTTACAGATTCCTCTTCCGCCTGCGCAAAACGGTTAATAAATTCCTCTTTTCTACCTGCTTTTGTCATACATCCTCCATTTAAAGCACAATCAAGATTTTCATTAATCAAATCATGAAATTTTTTATGATGTTCTTCCATTGCTTTGTATGTAGCATTGTTTCCAAAAATTTGCATTCCTTGTCCATAGTACCACATACCAAAAGCACAATGACGATAATCATCTTTAAGCTCTTCAGTCACCGTACCATTTACAATAGAAGAGTATGCATTTGACTTAAATATAATATGATGGATTTTATAGGTTGCCATAAAGAGAGCAAAACTATTTTTATTTGTCTCTGTAGAGACTGTAGACATATTATGGCTCAAATTATCAAGAGTTGATGCGAAATTATCCATGGTCTCACTTGCCTCTGTTGAGATTTCATTCATTTGTGAAGCATTTTCACTTATGCCACTTGATTGTTGCTGGAGGTTTTGAATTGTGATGCTTATCTCTCCTGTTGCCTTTGCTGTTCTCTCTGCTAGTTTTCGAACTTCATCTGCAACTACAGCAAAGCCTCTTCCATGCTCACCCGCACGAGCAGCTTCGATGGCTGCATTTAATGCTAAAAGGTTTGTCTGGTCTGCAATATCTTTAATGAGATTTATAACAGTCGTTATATCACTTACGTTTGCATCCATCTCTTCAATTGCCATAGAGGTAGCGGAAACAAGTTCATTGAGATTTGAGATTTGTTCCCCTGTTGTACTCACCGCATTATAGGTCTCTTGTGCGGTGTTTGCTGCATTGGTTGTCAGCCTCGCTACATCCGTAAAGGCGTGCTCAGTTCTATTGATATCTTTTGTAATTGTTTCGTAGTTACCTTTCATTCCGCCATTTAACTGAGAAAACTCATTTGTAAGAACACCCATAAGCTTATATTTTTCATTTGCTTTCATTGATGCTATGGCTTTTTGTATGGCAGTTGCCGTCTCTCTAAATGTTCCATGTAGTCCATCTGGAAACATACTTCTGTAAAGTTTACCATCTCCTACGGCTTCTACTGTATAGCTTGACTCTCGTAAAATAATCTCTGTTTGATCAAGTAAATTGTTAATATTCCACGCAATGCGCTCAAGTGTCGTTTCATTTTTATCTAAAATTACTCGTGACGAGAGCTTTCCCTCTTTTGTTTCTGTAAGAACTTTATCTATCTGTTTTAATAGCTCTTCTTGATTATTTTCTTTTTTACCAAACAGACTCATAGGTTTGCTCCAATTTGTAAATTTATAATAAATTCATCATATTCAAGATCATTATTATTTAAAAGTTCATTTAACAATCGCATTGAACTCTCAACACCACCACTGCGTTCTGCATCTAAAAGTCTTTTATAAATAGGTACTATTTGGTCTATTGCAGATTGAGGTGGTCTTCTTCTTACAGATGTATAGCCAATTATATTTCCGTTTGTATCTAAATCGGCTGTAATGTAGGCATATACCCAATAGTGACCACCATCAGCACAAAGATTTTTCACAAAGCCAAAAAACTCTTGTTTTGACTGAATTTTATCCCATAAGATTTTATATGCAAGTTTAGGCATTTCTGGGTGGCGGATAAGATTATGATTTGCACCAATCAACTCTCCAAATGAGTAGCCCGCCATTGTCGCAAATATCTCGTTGCAATATGTGATAAATCCTTTTGTATCAGTTTTTGAAACGATAAAATCATGCTCATTTAACGCTTTTTCTACTCCTGTTATATTCTTTGGAGCATCAAGTTTTGACAATCTTTTACTGCTCATATTAACCTCCTGGTTACTTGCGATTTTCATATTTTCTTCTTATCTTGCTTAAAAGTGATTTAAAACATTCATATCTAAAATTTTATCCTTAGTATGGCATGACTGTGTAGTGATTTGAAACAAATATAAGCTAGAGTGTAGACACATTATGAATAAAATACTACAATTGCAAATATGAAAAATTTTAATGAATTACGAGCACAAAATAATCAATTTATATATAAATCGTATGTAATGTATGAAGAGAGCAATGAGATAGTTGTGGAATTTCTTTATGCTTTGCGTGAGAAAGAGAAAATCAGTGAGTTTTATCATCGCTTGCGACTTCCTAAAAGTGAGAAGATAAAAACAAATCCTGAACTTGAAAATATTCTTTTTCACATTGGAATGGCAGAGGCTATAAGTTACTATAAAATTGCAGCGCCAAAAGAGTTCATAATTGAGTGTGGAACCTTAAATGTAGAACAAAAAAAGTGGTTTCAAAAGCTCTATTTTAATGGGCTTGGGGAGTTCATTTATCTTAATAAAATCAGTGTCACGCAAGAAGATTTAGTCGATTTTATATGCTTAAATACTAAGAATTTTGCAAAGATAAGTGTAAAAACAGAGCAGAACAACATCATCCCGATTGGGGGCGGAAAAGATTCGCTGGTGAGTTATGAGCTTTTAAAATCGGCCTTTCCTGATTCATTGCTTTTTTCCATGAACCCTATAGTCGCTTCTCAAAAGATACTTGACAAACATCCCGCTCATGCCATCAAACTCAAACGTGAACTTGATTTGGAAAAGATATTTGACTTCAACAAACGTGGTTATCTCAACGGGCATATTCCTTTCTCCTCCATCGTCGGCTTTATCTCCATCTGGCTTGGACTGCTCTATAAAACACGCTACATTGTCCTCTCAAATGAGTCAAGTGCTAATGAAGAAAACATCATCTACAACGGGCAAAAAATAAATCATCAGTACTCAAAATCCATTGAGTTTGAAAATGATTTTCGGGAATATGTAGCGCAATTTATTACCGATGATGTAGAGTATTTCAGCTTTTTGCGTCCGCTTGATGAGATTCACATTGCCAAGCTTTTTTCAGAAGTGGCACAAGAACACTTTTTTGATTTTCGCAGCTGTAATGTAGGAAGCAAAAAGAATGAGTGGTGCGGGAAGTGTCCGAAGTGCCTTTTTACCTACATCATGCTTTGCAACTATATAGACGATGTTACACTTCAAAAAATCTTTGGCAAAGATATGCTCAATGACCCTGAACTTAAAGAACTGTTCGATGGTTTGTCTCAGAGTGATGCTGTGAAGCCTTTTGAGTGTGTGGGGACGTATGATGAGGTGAACTATGCGCTTTCACAAAAATACTACTCGTATAAAAAAGAGGAGCTGCCCTGTCTGCTGAAAAATTACCAGCCAAAAGAGATGAAATATAATCTGGAAGTTGATTATGACGGGCAAAATAATTTGCCAGAAAAATTTAAAGAGGTCTTGCGTGAGCATGTTAGCCGACTTAGTTTCTGACCTCACGCAATACAAAACTATAGCCATCTTTGGCTATGGTGTAGAGGGAAAATCCTTTCACCGTTTTGCGAAAAAATATCTGCCCAATGTTGCAATACTCATCGTCGATAAAAACTACTCAAATGATCTAAACTACCTTGCTGCTTTAAATGAAGCAGAACTCATTATAAAGTCTCCCGGCATATCGTTGCATAATTTAGGCATAGCATATGATGATTATAATTTCAGCTCCATTACAGAACTTTTTTTAAAACATTTCTCTAGCCAAATCATTGGAGTGACAGGTACAAAAGGAAAAAGTACACTGGTGACGCTCATAGATTCGATGCTTAAAAATGCAGGTAGAAAAACACTTTTGTGCGGTAATATCGGCATCTCTCCACTTGAGGCCATTGAGAGTATAGATATGGAAACAACCGTGGTGATGGAGCTCTCTTCACACCAACTCTATCATATCAACTATTCGCCGCATATCGCAATTTTGACTAATCTTTTTGAGGAGCATTTGGATTATTATGCAGACTTGCAGGATTATTACGCAGCGAAATTCAATATCTTCAAGCATCAAAAAAAAGAAGATATCTTCATCTATAATTTGCAAAATCCTGATGCCTTCTTTGATACAAAGCAGATACCGAGTAAACACGCTTACAATGTTCACGCAAAGAACTTGAAAAATGAAGTAGCATTTGATATGAAACGCGGTTACATTCATCACGCAAGCCTGCAAATTTTAGAGAAGCTTTCAGAGATTTTGGATGTGGATAAAGAGAGCTATATAAAGACACTTCAAGAGTTTCAAACACTCCCTCACAGACTGGAATTTGTAGGAGAAGTAAATGGTGTGAGCTACATCAATGACTCCATTTCCACTATTCCAGAAGCGACAATGGAAGCGGTAAAAATTCTCAAAAATGTCGATACACTCATTCTTGGTGGAAATGACAGAGGGGTGGATTATGATGCCCTTGTGAAATTTCTGCGTGAGAGTAATGTGCAAAATATTATCTGCTTTTCAGATACCGGTAAGCAAATCTATGAGAGAATAAAGAGAGAACAAAATAGTAAAAATCTTTTTTATATGCGTGACTTGCGTGAGAGTGTAAAAAAAGCGTATGAAGCAGCAAAAAAGATAGTGCTTTTCTCTCCTGCAGCTTCAAGTTTTAATGCCTATAAAAACTTTATGGAGCGCGGAGAAGAGTTTAAAAATTTAGTGCGAAATTTAAAAGGATAAAAGATGCCATTTATAGCAGTTGATGATGAGAGTTTTGATGATATTGTAGAGCGTGAGTTCTCAAAAGGGCATACGGTTGTGCTTAAATTTGGTTCGGCGTACTGTGACTCGTGTCAAATGATGGAGTTCGAACTTGAAGAGGTGCATGACAGGGTGACAAAGGTTTCGGTTCTTGATATTGACAGTGGAACCTGTTTGGGACTTCTGCAGCGCTTTGAAGTAGAGCAGGTGCCGGCAACACTCATTTTTAAAGATATGGAGTCACAGCTACTTTATAAAAATGGAATAATACTCGCAGATGATATGATAGATATCATCTTGCGTGAGCGTTAGATAAGTGCCAGAACATAATAGTTAAAAAATCTTTAACTATTTATCTGTGTTCATACTTTCCAAGAACTCTTCGTTTGTCGCTTTTTTACCCATAGTGTTGTAGATAAATTTAAGTGCTTCGACTTCATTGTCTTGCTTATGAAGCATCTGACGAAGAATAAATACTTTTTGAAGTGTCTCTTTTCCGATGAGTAGCTCATCTTTACGTGTACCTGATTTAAGAATGTCGATGGCAGGGAAGATTCTTCTGTCTGCTATTTTTCTATCAAGTACCACTTCCATATTACCCGTACCTTTGAACTCTTCAAAAATGACTTCATCCATACGGCTTCCTGTATCGACAAGAGCTGTTGCGATGATAGTTAAACTGCCGCCGTTTTCAATGTTACGCGCTGCACCGAAGAAACGTTTTGGCTTGTGCAGAGCGTTGGCATCAACACCACCTGAGAGTACTTTTCCGCTTGAAGGTGTTACCGTATTGTATGCACGAGCAAGACGTGTGATAGAGTCAAGTAAAATGACGACATCGCGACCGATTTCTACACGACGTTTTGCCTTTTCTATGACCATTTCAGCCACTTTTACGTGGTTTTTTGCCGGCATGTCAAAAGTAGAGCTGTAAACTTCGCCTTTTACACTTCTCTCCATATCTGTTACCTCTTCAGGTCTCTCATCAACAAGCAGTACCATTAAGTCAACTTCGGCATGGTTTGCCGTAATACCGTGTGCTATCTCTTTTAAAAGTTCTGTTTTACCACTTCTTGGCGGTGCTACAATAAGACCACGTTGTCCTTTTCCGATTGGAGAAAAAAGGTCAAGCATACGGCCAGTTAGTCTTTTTTCCTGATACTCTAACTTGAATTGTTCTTCTGGGTAAAGTGGTGTGAGATTTTCAAAAAGTGGACGTTTTTTACTCTCTTCAGGTGGAAGTGAGTTTACTGCTTCTATCTTTATAAGTGCGTAGTAGCGCTCTTGATCTTTTGGAGGACGAACTTGACCAGTTACCACATCTCCATTTCTAAGAGCAAATCTTTTGATCTGCGTGTTAGAAACATAGGCATCATTAATAGATTCATTAAAACTTTTGTCAATAGAACGAATAAAACCATAACCGTCTTGCATAATCTCTAAAATTCCAGAGAAAAGAATGTAACCACCCTGAGCAGTTTGCGCTTTTAATATTTCAAAAATAACATCCTGGCGTTTGAGTTCATTGGGATGTTCAACACCCAATTCTGTCGCCATTTCTACAAGTTCTTGAATACTTTTTACACGTAAATCTTCTACGCTTGAACCTTTGACCGGTGTATGTGTTCTTTTTGAATTGTTGTTCTTATTATTGTTAGACTTTGAATTTTTGCGGGGTTGTGACGAAGTGTTTTCACTCATAAGTATGACTGCCTTAATTTCTTGGGATTTTAATGTGGGAAAGATTGAAAAGATACTATATTATCTTTTTGATGGCGTAATTTTACAATAAGAGGCACACTCTTGTCAAGTTTTTGTAGTATTCAACACATCTTTACTGTTTTCACTTTTTGTTACTTATGACTGCTGCCACTTTTTTTACAGAATGTTTCATCTTTTTTAAATCAACGAACATAGTGTTGAATTTTATGGTTCCATCATTAGGATCTGTATAAATATCATAAAAGAGTTTTGTATCAATTGTATAGTGGTTTTGATGCACATTTACCTTGTCAAACATAGACTGCAGAATAA
Organism: Sulfurimonas sp.; assembly: GCA_027038255.1. Lineage (GTDB taxonomy): Bacteria > Campylobacterota > Campylobacteria > Campylobacterales > Sulfurimonadaceae > Sulfurimonas. Next base: position 10,259 of record JALVXQ010000328.1, read on the forward strand.
CTTGCGTTGCCTCCTTGCCATTATGCTGTATGCTAAAGTCACCTTTAATATGAAGATTTGCCTGACAGGAATTATTGAGTTGTGTTGCTTGTCTCTTTATGCTTTGAATGGGTATATCTGTATGTTTAAAATCACTTAAATGCAGCTTCTCTATTTTATAGCTAGCCTGCGAAACTTTTAAGCTGTTCCATTTAGCAAAGAGTGCTTTGAAAAATGGCTTTATATTTGTATTGACAATCAACTGTTTTATGATTTCATCACTACATGAACGGTGTATAAAAAAATCTTTATCAACTTGTGAAATTGGAATATTCTTTATCTTAGAATTTAAGATAACTATCTTGTCTAAAGTGACCTGACACCCTTTCTTAAATGTGCATGTCGGTTGCAGATACATCACAAACATATGATTTTTATTATCTGTAATATTGGCTTTTATATTGTAAAGATTTTTTTCTTGACTATAAGGTTTCCATGCAAGCGTATTGAGTTGATATTTACTAAACATTTGATTTTGTAAAACTTTTTGAACTAACTCTTTTGCAGATTTATCATCAAGAGAAGTAAAAGTAAATTTATATTGCCAATAATAAAATGGAAAAGATATCAGCAGGAGTAAAAGCACATAAACAATATTGGCAAATGCCCCTTCTTTTTTTAAATATTTTAAGAGATGTTTTCGTAGAGTCACCCCTAAAACAATGATAAAAGGCCCTACCCATGCAGTAGTAATTTCAATCATATAATTTCCCTTCGATTATTTTAATGTTGAAATCGAGTCCACAATCGTAGAGATTTCTACTTTCGCTTCTGCGAGTGTTTTTTGTGTTCGCTCTGCAAGCTTTCTTACTTCATCGGCGACCACGGCAAAGCCTCTTCCATGTTCCCCTGCGCGTGCGGCTTCGATGGCAGCATTGAGTGCAAGCAGGTTTGTCTGGTCTGCAATGTCGGCGATGGTATTGAGCACAGAGTGAATATTTTGACTTTGCTCTTGAAGGCTATGGAGTTTTTCATCGAAAGTAAAATTATTTTCTTCTGTTTGTGTTTGAGTCTCACGCAGTGAGGCGATTTCATCTGAAAGTTTCTCTTTTTTCTCACGCAACTCCTGCATTTTTTCTTCTATATCTTCTATATTTTGTTGATGTGCACGCTCTGTGACTTGTAGTTGCTGCTCTAACTTTTCATTTTTTTCATTTAAAGCACTGTTTTCAAACTGCAGCTCACTTTTTTCATTTTTCATTTCTGCTTTTTCTTTGTTAATACTCTCTTGCGTGAGAATAAGCTGTTGCTGCAGTTCTTGGTTCTGTTTTTTAATCTCTTGGGCAAAAGGTGTGACTTTGTTTTCTTGTACTAAAGCATCTTCTTTTTTTCTAAAAATAAAATAGCCAAGCAGAAGACCGATAAAGAGTGCAATTGCAGAAAAAACAAATCCGTTTTTATAGACAACTCTTTCTTTATAGACAATTTTATCTCTATATATGATTTTTTTTGTTTTTGTCTCCTGCTTCGCTTTTTTTTGGATGAGCTTTTGGGCTTCTTTGTTCATAGCAAGATAGAGTTGTTTCAGCTTTTTGATGCTTTTTTTGTCCAGCTTGTTTTTTCCCTGCAGGGCAGCGATGGTTTTGAGCGTTTCACTCTGTATGTTTGCAAGTTTATTTGTTTGTGATTCATCAATGGAAAGTGATGAGGTGATTTTGTCATGTGTCGTGAGTATAAGATAGTAGAGTGAGACTTTCTCTTCTGGTGTCAAATCTTTTGAGAGTTTGTCAACCGTTGCATTGAGTTGTTTGTAGCTTGTCTCTATGGTTGCAGAAAATAAAAAAGTACTGAATAAAAGCATAATAAGGATAAATTTCATAGTTTTAACAAAGCACTTTTTATACCAAAAACTTTACTGTTTTGGTGGAAAATTTTCTAAAGTTTTCGCAATTATTTTGTTAATGTAAGCTTCTCTCTCCTGTGGAGTTTTTTTCTCAGGAAGTTCATCTGTCGCAACGGCTCTATAGATAGTTCTATTTGTTTTTGGGTTGTAGGCATCGATGATGAGTCTGCCTTCATCATAGTTGTACGCGCGAGGAGTAGAGATGACCATTCCTCCATATCTGCCGTAGCCTACCATCTGGTAGTCCGTGTAGATGTCTGTTTTGTTCTGCACATGCGTATGGTACAAAAAGACTAAGTCTGCCGATTTTGAATCGACCTCTTTGAGCCCTTTTGCTTTGAGCGTATTGGCAATGGCTTTGTTGATACGTTCACTGGTCAAGCTGTTTTCTCCCTCTTTGACTTTGTGCACTATAGCAAAGGTGTGTACATTTGTGAAGTTGTACTGTGTGTCATAGTCAACATTTGTCGAAAGGGTAGAACAGGCTGAAAAAAATAGCAGCAGTAAACTTGTTAGTAAATATTTCATAATAAAATCCTTTTGCATTAGTATAGAAAAATTTACTTAAATAAGCCATTAACCTCTTTTGGTATAAAATTGCACTTATGAATAAAAAATATAAAATCTTAGTAACAAATGATGATGGTTACGAAGCAAAAGGCTTACACTCTTTGGTAACTGCCTTGCGTGAACTTGCAGATGTAGAGGTGACAGTAGTTGCGCCTGCAAATGAAAAATCAGCCTGCGGACACTCTTTGACACTGACTAAACCGTTGCGATTTATCGGGGTAGAAGAGAACTTTTTTAAGCTAGAAGACGGCACGCCTACAGATTGTGTCTATCTTTCTCTCTCCGCAATTTTTCAGGACAAAAAACCAGATTTGATTGTAAGCGGCATAAATCGCGGCTCAAATATGGGTGAAGATATTACCTACAGCGGAACAGCAGCGGGAGCGATGGAAGGCGTGCTGCACAACATCCCTTCCATCGCCATCTCTCAGGTGATGGACTTTACAAATCCAAACGGAGACTTCTCTTTAGCACAAAAAACAATACAAAAGATAGTGACAAAGATACGTGAGGATGCTTTTCCTTTGGGCGACAGAGAGTTTTTAAACATCAACATTCCCCCTGACAAAGCAGAAGCTGAGATAAAAATCACCTATGCAGGGTACAGAGTCTACTCCAATGAGGCGGAGATCCATAGAAATCCACGAGGGGAAGAGCACTACTGGCTCGGTCTGCATCCGCTCAATTTTAGAGCGCGTGAGGGTGCAGATGGCGTAAGTGATTATGAAGCCATACGCGATGGATACATATCCATCACACCGATAATGCTGGATTTAAGTGCCTATAAAAGTATGCGAACTTTGCAAGAGTGGCTTGCATGAGTGAAAAGTATGACCGTATAAAACTTATTCTTAAAGAGGAGTTTAACAAGCTTGAAGATGCAAAAATACTTCTGCTTGGTGTTGGTGGTGTCGGGAGTTTTTGTCTGGACTGTCTCTATCGCAGTGGTGTCAAAGATATTACAATAGTTGATTTTGACAACTACGATAAATCAAATCAGAATCGTCAAATGTGGTCGGAACTGCATGAAAATGAGGTGAAAGTCGAAGCACTGCAACAGCACTATCCAGAGCTTGAAATCATCAACAAACGCATTGATGAAGCATGGGTTCAGGAGTTTGATTTTGAGCCATATGATCTGGTGCTCGATGCCATTGATGACAGAAATGCAAAGCTCGCTTTGGCACAAAAATGCCACAAAAAACTCATCTCCTCTTTTGGTAGTGCAAAGAGAATGGATCCGACAAAGATAAAAGTGGATGACATCTGGAAAAGTTACGGGGATAAATTTGGCTCTAAAATCAGATATGAGCTAAAAAAAAGAGGTTTTAAGAAGAAATATAAAGTGATTTTTTCATCAGAAGAGGCACAGGTAAAAGAGAAGGGCAGTTTTATGGGCGTGACTGCGACTTTTGGACTTACTATGTGTGCGGAAGCCATAAAAGAGATAAGGAAGAATTAGTGCTAGAGAGTTGTTATTTTAAAGAAATAAAAAATATAAAGGACGCGTTTGTTTGATTTTTTAGATAGTGACTGGTTTAATATTACGCTGCAGATTGTTTTTGTTGTGGCTTTGGTCTATGATGTACGAAAATATCGCCAGACAAAAAAGAAGGAGTATATTTTAAATATTGTCCTTACCATCGGTTTTGCCATTTGGGTATTATACCCTTACTATATCTCTTACACGGGATGGAATGAGCAGCAAAAAACAGAGATGCTGAGTCACTGCAGTGGTGATGAAAACTCCACAAAACTTTGTAAATGTTTGGATGATATGACTTTTAAAAATTATACTTATGAAGAGTATAAACAGATAGATAAAAACTCTACTGAGTACAAGGATTTTTTAAAAGATGCAAAAGAGGATTGTTTAGATGATTCCTGGTTTTTCTAAAAACTCACCCTTAGTTTGTGAGGGCATCGTCGGTGACGGCTGTGGCGGTGGTAGGTTTTTTTATGTCAAAGGGGAAACACTGTATGCTTATGACCCTCTCACGCAAGAGCGTATTGAACTGCTGCGTGAGGTGAAAGATGCAAAAAGTATCTCTAAAAAAGCCTGTATTGTCACTATTGAGTGTGAAGAGAAAATTTTGCATTTCGATCTTTCTTTATTAAAACTTGTCTAAAATTTTTACTTAAATTATTTTAATAAAATATAATTATTATTATTACTTCTTATTTAACATTCATTAATTAAATTGGCGCATACTTTTATTAGAAGAAATAATTAAAGGACAAATCATGAAAACAAAATTTATACTTTCCACAGTTGTAGCGTCATTGTTACTAAGCTCTAGCGCACTCTTTGCAGGCACATACCAAGATAGTGTCACATCAAAAGAGGCAAAAGCACTGCATAATCCATCAAGTGTGAAAGATCACTCTGCCGCTAAAGCAAAAGTTGAAGAGGCAAACTCACGAGAAGCATATTTGGCAAAAGTGGACAGCGGTGAATTTAAAAAAGAGGTGAATCAAGAGGAGACACGCAGACTGCAAAATATTATTGCCAGTGCAGTTCAAACACATAAACATTCTCTGCAAAAAGCACCAAAAGAGTTTATGAATGGGCTTAACGATACAATAAATGCACTTCAAGCGCTTCATGCCAACAAAACTCAAGATGCACAAAAAGCATTGAGTGCCGCAACAAAACAGTTTGATACTGCGCTCAAAGCAAATCCAAAATTAGACCTAATTCCAGTTGCTGACAATATAGAAGTAACAAGTTTTAATGGAGATGCCAAACTTATTAAACACATTAAAGATTCAGCAGTAAAATTATTGAAAGATAATGATACACAGACAGCCATCGATATGTTATTGCCACTGCAAGATGAGGTAGTTATGCGAACACAGTTAGTGCCAGCATATCTCTACCCAAAAGCTACAAAAGAAGCGGCAAAAGATTTAAAAGCAGGCAAAAAAGATGCTGCATTTAAAGTGTTAATGACAGCATTAAGCGCAACACAGGTAGATACTGTAATCATTCCTATTCCACTCATTACTGCACAAGACATGGTACTTGAAGCTTCTAAAGTTGAAAAATCACATAAAAAAGAGGCACTCAAACTTCTTACAAATGCACAAGATGAACTTCAAAAAGCTGTACTACTTGGATATACACATGAGTATTCAAAAAGCTATAAAGAGATAAATAGTAAAATAGAAGCATTGAAAAAAGAGATACATGGCAAAAATGTTGTCGTCAAAATGTATGATGATTTACTTAAAAGTTTTAAAGATTTAGGTCACAAACACCAAAAAGCTGTAAAATAAATTAACATCAGGCAAGGTGAGAACCTTGCTGTTGCAAACTTCCTAATTTTATGAATCTTGAAACTTATCTCGAATTTTTAAAAACTCATCAAGATTATCAAAAAACAAGTCAATAAGTTTAGGGTCAAAATGCTTTCCTTTTTCTTCTCTAAAAAGATTCAAAATTTTCTCTAAATTCCAAGCTTTTTTATAGGCTCTATCACTTCCTAGTGCATCAAAAACATCTGCTATGGCAGTTATGCGACCAAAGAGATGTATTTCTTTACCGCTTAAGCCTTTTGGATAACCACTACCATCCCATTTTTCATGGTGTGTATATGCAACAATTGCAGCAGCTCTTAAAATCGGACGTTTTGAGCCTTGGAGTACCCTATAGCCTATCTCGCTATGAGACTGCATAATCTCAAACTCTTCTGCTGTTAATCTTCCCGGTTTTTTTAAGATATTATCAGGAATAGCTACTTTTCCTATATCGTGCATTGGTGAAGCCACATATAAAATTTTAGCGTTATTTTCAGATATACCTGCTAAACGCGCTAAAAGTCTAGAATACTCTGCTACTCTTTTTACATGGTTTCCTGTCTCTTGAGAACGGCTCTCTCCAATTTCCCCCATTCTGTAGATAATATCTTTTTGTGTCTCTTCTAGCTCTTTATGTATCTTTACAATCTCGGTCACATCATACATAAGATGCAGATACTCTTTTGGCTCTTTATTGTCATCTAGAAGCGGATATATCTTAGTGTCAGTATAATATACTGTTTCATCTTTTGCAATATTCTCAAAAAGAATAGATACAACCTCTTTATCTTTTAATTGTACAAGTATATTATCACAATCACCTCTGTTCCTATGCTTCTGAGAATGAAGATCTCTACACTTTTTACCTAAAAGCTCATGTTGTGAATAGCCACTAAGCTGACAAAAATTCTTATTAACATAGGTGATAGTATTGTTTTTGTTTGTCTTTATAACTGCAACAAACTTATCTACAGCATTCTCATACTGCTGTAGATATTGTAAACTGTTGTGTGCAATATTTAAGTCTTCTTTTAAAATCTCTTTATAAGCTTTAAGTTCTGTTATGTCTACCCTGATGGCTATATACTCTAATATGTTGCCATTAGCATCTAAAATGGGTTTGATAGTACTCTGAACATAGTAAGCGCCACCGTTTTTTTTACGATTTTTTATAATCCCTTTCCATGTTTTTTTAGACTTTATGGTTTCCCACATCTCTTTAAAAGCAGATTGAGGCATATCTGGAGAGCGTACCATATTGTGAGGTTTTCCAATAAGTTCATTTAGGGTATAACCTGAGAGTTTACAAAAAAGATTGTTAGCGTAGGTGATTACCCCTTTAGTATCTGTTTTACTTACTATTGAACCCTCATCAATAGCCTCTTTATACTCTGCAAGGATTTTTTGAGAGCATAAAACTTCAACATATTTTCTATTAGTCTCTACAGCAAGATCAACCTTTAGAGTCATCTCCTCTATATTAAAAGGCTTTTTAATAAAGTCTGAAGCACCTATTTTTAAACTCTTTCGTATTATTTCTGGATCATTTGTCGCAGAGATAACAATGACTGGAATATGGCAAAAAGCATCTTGCTCTTTCATCTCACGAAGAAGTTCGAGTCCATGTTTATCAGGCAGTTCCATGTCCAATACGATAGTATTAATCTCTTTTTCTTCTAAAATCTCCAAACCGCTCTTTGCATCTAAAGCAATCTCAACATTATAGTTACGAACATTAAGCAGGTTTTGCAACTGTTTGCACATAAACTTAGAGTCGTCAATAACTAAAACTGTGGTGTTTTTATTTTTTTCTGTAACTTCGATATCACGTATAATAGTTTGTGCTAAAAATGAAAAACTATCGCCTTTTAAAAGATAATCAAGTATGCCTTTTTTAAAGAGGCTCTCTCTTGCTTGTATATCTGCTTCAGCGGTTAATATAATAATCTTCGCATCTGTTAAATTTTTAATATCAGATACAAGTTCCTCTCCGCAAGCATCCGGCAGATTAAGATCTAAAATTATAAAATCATAACTTTTTTCTTTTAAGATGTTTTCAGCAGTTTTAAAGTTATATGCTTGAGAAAGAGAGTAGTTTTTTTGTTTTGAAAGGAGTGAGAAGATAGTTTTGTTAACAAACTCTGAGTCTTCAACGATTAAAATAGAATATATTTTATAATTTGTTATTAAATCATGAGTCGGTTTGCAATAAAGCACTTGATGAAGTCTCCAAAAATAAGTTTGTATAAAATATTGTTATTTTACTCTGAACTATTTAAAATAATCTTAAATCTCAAGCTTCTATCACAAGAAATTCATTTTTTTGTACTCCTTGATGAAGTTTCGCTATAATCATAAAAACAAAAATATTATTAAAGAGAACAATTATGCAAAACAGTGTAGAACCGATGACAATTTATGGTTATGAGAAACTTCAGGCTGAAGTAAAAGATTTAAAAGAGGTGAAACGTCCTGGTGTTGTGAAGGCGATTGAAGAGGCGCTTGAACATGGTGATTTGAAAGAAAATGCCGAGTATCACGCAGCCAAAGAGCAGCAAAAAAATATTGACAATCGTCTAGCGGAGCTTCAAGATATTCTTGGAAATGCACAGATAGTCGACCCTCGTGAACTTGCACACTCTAAAGTAAGCTTTGGCTCAACCGTTGTTATGACAGATATGGATACAGATGTTGAAGTGACATATACTATTGTAGGTGGATGTGAAAGCAATCCGGATAACGGACTCATCTCTTTTAACTCTCCTCTTGCAAAGCAGCTGCTTGGTCATGAAGAGGGCGATGAGGTGAAAATGCGTCTTCCCGGCGGAGAAAAAGAGTTTGAGATAGATGAAGTAAAATATCAGGAGATTGTTTTTGACTGCGAGTAAAAAGATAAAAGTAGGAATTGTCGGGGCAACCGGTTATACAGGACTTGAACTTGTGAAAATGCTTGTCAAACACCCTCACTTTGAGCTCGCCTACATCGCAAACTCTGAAGGGGGCACAACGATTAACAGACTGCACCCTTCTCTAAACGGTGTCTGCGAAGATATTGTTGAACGTGCAGATGTCACTGTAATGGCAGAGCGTTGTGATCTCATCTTTTTAGCCTTACCGCATAAAACTGCGATGGCGTATGTCAAACCGCTTATGGAAAAAGATGTCAAAGTAGTGGATCTCTCTGCTGATTATCGCCTTCCTCAAGATATTTATGAAGAGTTTTACTGCCCGCATACCGATGCAGAGAATCTTTCGCATGTTGTGTATGGACTGCCGGAACTCTTTAGAGAAGAGATAAAATCTGCAAAGCTTGTAGCTAATCCGGGCTGTTTTCCTACCTCTGCCATTTTAGGCTTGCTGCCATTTATGGAAAAACGTGTAGCGCATACACCTATTATTATCGATGCAAAAACTGGTGTGAGTGGTGCAGGAAAAAAATTGAGTGAAGTGACACATTTTGTCAATGTAAATGACAATCTGTTCGCTTACAATCCTCTGATGCACAGACATGCACCCGAGATTGCACAAAAACTTGGTGTTTCTTTTGATGAGGTCAGTTTTGTACCGCATCTGGTTCCTGTGACACGGGGAATGCTCAGCTCTATCTATATTCAAGTCGAAGATGACTTTGATGCAGAGGCACATCTGCGCAGATACTATAAGAACGATAAACATGTCAGAATTTTAGCGCAGCCGGTCGATATGAAAAATGTAGCGGGAACGAACTTTTGTGACATCTATGTGAAAAGAAAAGGCAAGGTGCTTTTTATCACTTCTGCGATTGACAACTTGATGCGTGGTGCTTCCTCACAGGCAGTCGTCAATGCTAATCTTATGATGGGAGTTGATGAAACAAGCGCAATCCCAGATATAGCGTATGTCCCTTAATATAGAACTGCATGAGGGTGCCTGCATCATCTCAGATGCGCATTACTCTCCTGAGAGACCGGAACTTCTCTCTCTTATAGAAGCGATCCATGCTAAAACTATACAAGTGCCACAACTTATTTTAATGGGCGATGTTTTCGATGCTCTTTTTGGCTCTATACATTACACCTACAAGACAAACCAAAAGATGATACGGCTCATAGATGAAATAGCACAAGAGACAGAAGTGCTTTACTTTGAAGGCAATCATGACTTTAATCTCAGAGTTGTTTTTCAAAATGTAAAAATTTTCCCGATTAAGCAGCAACCGCTATTGTCTACCTATAAAGACAAAAAAATCTATTTAGCCCATGGAGATTTTGATGCACCTTTAGGGTATCAAATTTATACAGCACTTATACGCAATCCTTTTGTCCTTTTTATTCTTAAATATATAGACATACTTTTAAATCATTTTATCATTAATAAAATAGAGGGGCATCTTGATAAAAAAGATGACTGTAAAAAGCTTACATGGTTTGAAAATTTCATACAAAACCGTTTCAAAAATCGTTTTAAGTGTGACTATTTTATAGAGGGACATTTTCATCAAAATAAAACATTACGGTTGAGTGGTTTTACTTATATCAACTTAGGTGCTTTTGCTTGCAATCAAAGATATTTTATTGTAAAATCAGTGCAAGATAAAGAATTATTAGAAGAACACCAATTCTCTAAGGAGAGGTAAAATATGGATGATAACTCCCTCAAAGTCGGTTCCAATGAGATGGAACTTGTTGACTTTCGTATACTAAAACAAGAAGACGACGGGAAAGTATATGAAGGTATTTACGGCATAAATGTATCGAAGGTGCGAGAGATTATTCGCGTTCCTTTTTTGACAGAACTTCCCGGAACACCTGAGTTTATAGAAGGTATTTTTGACTTGCGTGAGGTTGTCATACCTGTAGTGAATCTTGCAAAATGGATGGGTATTACAGAGCCTGAAGACGCACATAAGAATGCCCGTGTCATCATTACAGAATTTAACAATGTCCTCATCGGTTTTATTGTGCATGAAGCAAAAAGAATTCGAAGAATTTCATGGAGTGAGATAGAACCGGCTGCTTTTATGAACAGCTCAAGCGGAGTTGAGGCAAATAAAATCACAGGAGTCACAAAGATAGAGGGGGACAATGTTCTTTTGATATTAGACTTAGAGAGTGTTGTACAGGATTTGGGTCTTTATGAGCCTGAAACAGATACTGCACCAACAGAGATAGAGACTTTTTCGGGACTTGCACTTGTTCTTGATGACAGTGGAACTGCACGAAAAATCGTTAAAGAGGGCTTACAAAGGATGGGCTTTAATGTCGTAGAAGCGATGGATGGCGAAGAGGGACTGCGAAAACTTGATGAGCTGTACGCTACATATGGTGACAATTTGACAGATACACTCAAAATCATTATCTCTGATGTCGAGATGCCAAAAATGGATGGTTTTCACTTTGCGGCTAACGTGAAAGAAGATGCAAGATTTAAAAATATTCCAATAGTCTTTAACTCCTCAATTAGTGATCACTTTAGTGAAGGCAGAGGTTTAGAAGCTGGTGGAGAGGCTTACCTGGTTAAATTTCAGGCAAGTTCATTTTATGATGAAGTGTCACGTGTTGTACGTGCACATATGAAGTAGGGAGTATAAAATATGGATGAATTTCAAGAGATACTACAGGATTTTTTAGTTGAATCATTTGAATTGGTTGAGAAATTGGATGAGGATTTGGTTGAACTAGAGTCAAACCCTGATGATTTAGAACTTTTAAATGGAATATTTCGCGTGGCGCATACAGTTAAAGGTGCTTCATCATTTCTGAATTTTGATGTACTCACGCATCTGACACACCATATGGAAGATGTTTTGAATCGTGCACGGCATGGAGAGCTCAGCATTACACCTGATGTAATGGATGTTATTTTAGAGTCTATTGACCTTATGAAAGCACTTCTTGAAAAAATTCGTGACACGAGTGCTGATGATGGTATTGATGTCTCCGCCTGCGTTTCAAGACTTGACAAAATAACAGGCGGCAGTGGTGAAGTAGAGACACCTGCTGCAGTAGCACCGGTTGAAGAAGAACAAGGTGCTACAGAAGAAATCGCTGCAGAAGAGGAAGACGATGTTGATTATGACAGTATGTCTCCTGAAGATGTAGAAGCAGAGATTGAACGCCTTTTAGCAGAGCGCCAGGAAGAGGACAAGAAGAAGCGTGAGGCAAAAATTGCAGCGGGCGAAGAAGTACCTCAAATGCCTGATGAACCAAAAGAGGAGAAAAAAGAGGAAAAAGCAGCAGCGCCTGCTCCTGCTCCGGTACAAAGTCAAGCCGAAAAACACGAGGAGCCAAAAGCAGCAGCACCTGCAAGAAAAACACCGGCTACTGTTGAGCAGACCATTCGTGTTGATGTAAAAAGGCTTGACCACTTGATGAATCTCATTGGTGAACTTGTTCTTGCCAAAAACAGACTGATCAAAATCAATGATGATGTTGAAGAACGCTATGAAGGTGAAGAGTTCCTTGAAGAGCTCAATCAGGTCGTTTCCATTGTTTCTCTTGTTACAACTGACTTGCAGATTGCTGTTATGAAGACACGTATGCTGCCAATTGGAAAAGTATTTAACAAATTTCCTCGTATGATTCGTGATCTTTCACGTGAGCTGAACAAAAAGATTGATCTTGTCATTTCCGGTGAAGATACAGAGCTTGATAAATCAATCGTTGAAGAGATCGGTGATCCACTTGTGCACATCATTCGTAACTCTTGTGATCATGGTGTTGAATCTCCCCAAGATCGTCTTGCAAAAGGGAAGCCTGAACTTGGAACAATTGCACTTAAAGCATACAACGAAGGGAATCAAATCGTTATTCAAATTGACGATGACGGAAAGGGTCTTGACCCTGAAATGTTAAAAAACAAGTCTCTTGAACAAGGCATCATTACAGAGAAAGAAGCCGACAGCATGAGTGATAAAGAAGCCTATACACTCATATTTAGACCTGGATTTTCAACTGCAGCAGCCGTTACAAGTGTATCTGGCCGTGGAGTGGGAATGGATGTTGTAAAAACGAACATCGAAAAGCTCAACGGAATCATCGATATTGACTCAGAGATAGGGAAGGGAACATCAATTAAACTCAAAATTCCTTTAACCCTTGCAATTATTCAAGCCCTTTTAGTAGGTGTCCAAGAGGAGCATTATGCCATTCCTCTTGCATCTGTTTTAGAGACAGTACGCATCTCAAAAGATGAGATATACACAGTAGAAGGAAAAAGTGTTATGCGTCTGCGTGATGATGTCCTCTCTCTTGTACATATTGG
>JALVXQ010000329.1 GCA_027038255.1 Sulfurimonas sp.
TAAGAATTAAACAAAACTTAAAGCTTAGTTGGATATAATTCCGCACTTTTTGTAGAAATACAACCTAAAAATATTTAAGGACCATAGATGTACGCAATTATTAAAAATGGTGGTAAGCAGTATAAAGTTCAAGAGGGTGATGTTCTTTCATTAGACAAATTATCTTTAGAGCCAGAAGCTACTATCGAAATCAAAGAAGTTCTAGCTGTAAATGCTGGTGAGCTTAAAATGGGAGCTCCATATGTTGATGGCGCTGTTGTGACTGCTGAAGTTATCAGCGAAGGACGTGACAAGAAAGTTGTAATTTTCAAAAAACGTCGTCGTAAAGATAGTAAAGTTAAACGTGGTTTCAGAAGAGATCATACTCGTGTTCGTATCACGAAAATAGCTGCATAGTTGTTGCTATAAAAATAAAGCAACTCGTTGCGTGAGCTTTCCGCTGAGGAAAACATAGCGTTAGCGTAGCTAAAGGGACTTTGTTCCTTTTGCGTAATAAAATAAATGAAAAAAGAGGTTCCCTTAAATTTGGGAACCAAATTTAAGGAGATAAAGATGGCACATAAGAAAGGTCAAGGTAGTACACAAAATAATCGTGACTCAGCTGGTAGAAGACTTGGTGTAAAAAAATTTGGCGGCGAGGCTGTAATAGCTGGTAACATTATCATTCGTCAACGTGGAACAAAAGTTCACCCGGGTAAAAATGTTGGTATGGGAAAAGATCATACAATTTTTGCTTTAGTTGATGGTGTTGTTGCGTTTGAGAGAAAAGATAAAAAACGTCAACAAGTTTCAATTATTCCTGCTGCATAATTCTACAACTGTTTGAGCCTCGGCTCAAACATTTTCTTACACTTCGGAACCCGTTTCCAAAAAACAAAATTTCAAAATATTTAATAATTTACTTTATAATAGTTTTTTCTTAAGTATTTCAGACAGAGAGATAAAAAGGATTATACAATGTTTACAGATAGTGTCGAATTAACAGTTTCATCAGGAAAAGGTGGACAAGGATGTGTAGCATTTCGTCGTGAAAAATTTGTACTCAATGGTGGTCCAAATGGTGGTGACGGTGGAAAAGGTGGTGACATCTGGTTTAAATGTGATAACAATACACATACGCTTTCGCATTTTCAAAGAAAGATGCATATAAAAGCAGAAGGTGGTAAACCGGGAGAAGGTTCTAACTGTACCGGAAAATCAGGTGCTAAAAAGATAGTAATAGTTCCACCGGGAACACAGATTGTCGATACTGAAAGTGGTGAAGTACTATTTGATATGCTCGAGCACGGTCAAGAAATGAAGTTTTTAGAAGGCGGTAAAGGCGGACTTGGCAATACCCACTTCAAATCACCGACAAACCAAAGACCGACATATGCACAACCTGGTGAAAAAGGGGAGACGCGTCAAATAAAACTTGATCTCAAACTCATAGCGGATGTAGGTTTAGTTGGTTTTCCAAACGTTGGAAAATCTACACTTATCTCTACAGTCTCTAATGCGCGCCCGGAGATTGCAAATTATGAATTTACAACACTCACACCAAAGCTTGGACAGGTAAATATCGGGGATTATGAGTCATTTGTTATGGCAGATATTCCAGGTATTATCGGTGGGGCACATGAGGGTAAAGGACTTGGAATTAAGTTCTTGCGCCATATTGAGCGAACCAAAACATTGCTGTTTATGGTTGATTTGGCTTCATACCGTGAGCTTAAAGAGCAGATTGAGACTTTAAAAAATGAAGTAGCTTCTTTTTCTGAAAAATTAGGAAACTCTAAGTATGCTATTGCATTGACTCGTGTTGACATTGTCCCACCTGAAGATGTCAAAGAGCTTGTTAATGATTTTATTGGGATGCTAGGTTTAACTCCATCGCAAAGAAATGATTTTGATTTTGACAGTGAATTGCCTTATTTTATTCAAGAAAGTTCAGATGAAACACTTGGATTTGAAAGAGAAAAGCCTTATTTTATAGCACCAATCTCTTCCGCAACCGCTAAAAATATTGAAGCAGTAAAATACGCACTCTTTAACTTAGTTCACTCTGACAGAAAGTAGAAAATTATGCAACGCGTTGTAGTAAAAGTCGGATCTGCTGTTTTAACACAAGAGGGTGAAATCGCACTTGGAAGAATGCAGTCACTTGTTGATTTTTTAGTCCAACTGCGTGAGAAATATGAAGTGATTTTAGTCTCATCCGGTGCAGTGGCAGGCGGATATACAAAGCTCAAACTTGACAGAACAGTTTTAGCGAACAAGCAGGCACTTGCTGCCATCGGTCAGCCTGTACTAATGGGCAGATACGCTAAAAAGTTTCAAAAACATGATATTATCACTGCACAGGTTCTTGTAACTGCTGCAAACTTAAATAAAGCGGATGATATTCAGAGGGTGAAAAACACAGTAGAGACACTCCTTAAAAATGGCGTCGTACCTATTGTAAATGAAAATGATGCAACCGCGACAGATGAGTTGGAGCTTGGAGACAATGACCAACTCTCTGCTTATATCACAAAGCATACTGATGCAGACATGCTCATCATTCTCTCAGACATTGATGCTTTTTATGACAGTGACCCTCATAAAAATCCTGATGCAAAAGTGCTTAAAATTGTTGAAAATATAGATGAATCGATGCTCACGCAAGAAGTTACCCCACACAATGTTTTTGCGACAGGCGGCATTGTTACAAAGTTAAAAGCGGCAGCATACCTACTTGAAGACCAACGTGATATATTTCTTGCAAGCGGCTTTGATTTAAAAGATGTAAAATGTTTTATGCTTGATGGGATTCATAATGGTGGTACACTTTTTACAAAGGCAGGCAAGTGATGAAGAGTGTTATCTTTATGGGTACGCCCGATTATGCGGATGAAATTTTAAAACAGCTTATTGAAGCGAGTGATATCACTGTTAAAGCTGTCTATACCCAGCCCGATAAACCAGTCGGACGTAAAAAAGTTTTGACACCGCCGCCTGTAAAAACAACAGCACTGCAACATAATATTCCTCTCTATCAGCCAGAGAGGCTGCGTGAGGAGAGTATTGTTACCGAACTTTTGACAATAGCTTGTGATTATATTATTGTAGCAGCCTATGGACAGATACTGCCCCGTGCCATACTCAATCATGCCCCGTGCATTAACCTGCATGCATCGATTTTGCCACAATATCGCGGAGCTTCACCTATTCAGCAGACGCTTTTAAACGGTGACAAAGAGACGGGTGTGACAGCAATGCTGATGGAAGAGGGTCTTGATACCGGTGATATTCTCAAGATTGAAAAGATTCAGGTTGCTGATGATGAAATGGTAGAAGCACTGTTTGAAAAGCTCACGCAGGTAGCAACTCTTTTAACGCTTGATGTCATTAGAAACTTTGCTTCTTACAAAGCAGTAAAACAAGAGGAATCTCAAGCAACACACTGTAAAAAAATCAGTAAAGCGGATGGTCTTGTAGCCTTTGATGATGCGCAGAGCCTTTTTAATAAGTATAGAGCTTTTACCCCTTGGCCGGGAATTTATCTTGCAAGTAAGTTGAAGCTCAAAAAGATAGCCCTTGAAGAGAAGGTCTCAAAAAACAGTGCAGGCAAAATTCTTAGTATTGATAAAGAGAGTATTCTTGTCGGCTGTGAAAAAGGGAGCATAAGAGTTTTTCGTGTGCAACCGGAATCAAAAAAAGAGATGGACGTGCTTGCTTACATCAACGGTAAAAGGTTGACTCTTGCAGATACTTTATCTTGATGCAATAGACTCAACACAAAAGTATTTAAAAGAGCAACTTCAAAGTAAAAAATTAGAGGTACCCATTGCAATTTCGGCAGAGTTACAGACAGATGGTATAGGAAGCCGGGAAAACAGATGGGACTCACATAAAGGGAATCTTTTCCTCTCTTTTGCTATGAATATTAATACTTTGCCCATAGATTTGAAACTTGAGTCGGCATCCATCTACTTCTCTTACCTTTTAAAAGAGACTCTGGCATCCTTTGGCTCAAAAGTATGGACGAAATGGCCGAATGATCTGTATCTGGAAGATAAAAAAATCGGGGGCATGATTACAAACATTGTAGGTGAGAACTTTCTTTGTGGTGTCGGCTTAAATTTGACAGATGCACCAGAAGGATTTACTCAGTTAGATATCAAGCTAGATAAAAAATTGCTTCTAGAAAATTATTTTATAAATATTGAAAAAAAAGTTTTATGGAAGCAAGTTTTTAGCAAATATAAGTTAGAATTTTACAGAAACCAAAATTTTTTCACACATAGTAACGGTGTTAAGGTTTCTTTAGGTGATGCAATAGTGAACGATGATGGTAGTTTGAATATAAACGGTGAGAGGATATACAGTCTAAGATGAGCGAAGTAATAGTAATAGCAAATCAAAAAGGTGGAGTAGGTAAGACTACAACTGCCGTAAATTTAGCAGCTTCACTGGCTGTTGCTGAAAAAAAAGTTTTGCTTATAGACTCTGATCCTCAGGCAAATGCAACGACCTCATTGGGATTTCATAGAAATGATTATGAGTTTAATATCTACCATGTCCTTATTGGAACAAAAAAACTTAAAGACATCATTTTAAAGTCTGACCTGCCTACATTGCATCTCGCTCCTTCAAACATAGGTCTTGTTGGAATTGAAAAAGAGTACTATGATGCTCAAAAAGCAAAAGGGCGTGAGCTTGTACTTAAAAAAGCTATTGCCAATGTACAAAAAGATTACGATTACATTATTATAGACTCTCCTCCGGCTCTTGGACCAATGACGATTAATGCACTTTGTGCTTCTAACTCTGTCATTATTCCCATCCAATGTGAATTTTTTGCACTAGAGGGTCTGGCACAGCTTTTAAATACTGTAAAATTGGTACGTAAGTCTATCAACCCAAAATTGACTATAAAAGGCTTTATCCCGACAATGTTCTCTGCACAGAACAATCTTTCAAAACAGGTGTTTGCAGATTTAAGACAGCATTTTAAAGGGAAGCTCTTCATAGATGAACAAGATAGATATATAGTAGTTCCACGAAATGTAAAACTTGCGGAGTCTCCATCTTTTGGAAAACCGGCAATTCTGTATGATGTGAAATCAGCAGGATCTATTGCGTATCAAAATTTAGCACAGGCGATTATAAAATAATGAAGACACAAAAACTTGGACGTGGTTTAGATGCACTTTTAGGTGAAATAGATGAAGCGTATGAAAATGAAGGGACCCAAAGAGATTCTGTCATTGAGATTTCATTAAAAGAGATTCGACCAAACCCTTTTCAGCCCAGAAAATCATTTGATGAAGCGGCTCTAGCAGAGCTTGCAGAATCAATCAAAAATGATGGTCTTCTGCAGCCTATTGTTGTTACTGAAGATATTGACGGCTATGTACTTATAGCGGGTGAACGAAGATTCCGAGCTTCAAAACTTGCAAAACTCAAAGAGATCCGAGCAATCGTTCTGAATTCTGATGAACAGAAAATGCGTCAATTTGCTCTTATTGAAAATATTCAAAGAGAAGAACTCAATTCCATTGAATTATCCGAGGCCTATAACGAACTTATAAAACTGCATGACATTACGCATGAAGAGTTGGCTACGATGATTCATAAAAGTCGAACACATATTACAAATACATTGAGACTACTGCAGCTCTCGGAAAAAACAAAAAAATCACTTTTAGAGAAAAAGATTTCAGCAGGTCATGCAAAAGTTCTCGTTGGTCTTGATGACAAAGAACAGCAGTTGATGGTAAATTCCATTATTGGACAAAAGCTGAGTGTCAGAGATGTTGAATCTATGATAAAAAATATGAAAAAAGCTCCAACTAATGTAATTGTTAAAGATAACAATGAAATTACTCTGGATTTTTCAAAATTAAAAGAAAAGCTCAATGATTTAGGCTTCTATATAAAAACTTCGAAAAACAGACTGACAGTAGAATTTGATTCTCAGGAAGAAGTTGAAGAATTTTTGTCACATTTAACCGAGTAATAACAGAAAATTAACTTTTTTCCTCTCATTTAACTATCCTTTCAATTTAATCATAGTATAATCTCGCAACTTTTAGGAGGTGCTATGTTAGATATAAATCCAATACTACTCTTGGCTACATTTGTTGTATTTGTTTCGCTTATAGCCGTTCTAAATAGTTGGCTTTATAATCCATTAGTAGGCTTCATGAAAAAACGTGATGAAGATATCAAAAGAGACCTCGACAAAGTCGGCTCTAATGATAACGAGATCAATGAACTTCATGCAAAAGCTGAAACAATAATTATGAATGCTAAACTAGAAGCTGCGGCCCTAAGAGAAAAAGTTATCGCGGATGCTAAGGAATTGGCAGACAGCAAGTTAGAAGCAAAGCGTGCTGAGCTCGCGTCAGAATATTTAGAATTTGAGCAATCACTTGCAAAATCTAAAAAAGAGTTGACGGACGACTTAATGAGTCAAGTTCCAATGTTTAAAGAAGCTTTAAAAGCTAAAATGAGTCAGATATAAAGGATGCAATGTGAGTAGAATTTTAGTATTATTACTTATGATATCAACTTATGCATTAGCATCTGAAGCTGAGCATGCAGGATCGGATATAGTTCAAAGAACTGTAAACTTCCTGCTTTTTGCTGGGCTTATTTGGTATCTAGTAGGAGAACCGGCAAAGAACTTTTTTGCTTCAAGAAGTCAAGCTATTGCTGATGAATTGAAAAAAGTTCAAGAGAAACTTGACGAATCACTAACTCAAAAAAAAGAGGCACTTGCTAAAATTTCAGACGCTGAAAAGTTTGCTGAAGAGTTGGCAGTGAGTTCTAAAAAAGAGAACAAGATTTTGAATGACAACATTATGCTTCAGTGTGATGTTGAGTTAGAAGCTATGGTAAAACAGCATGCATCTAAGAAAGATTTTGAACAGAGAAATATGGTTCGTGATGTAGTTGAGACTATTGTTGCTGAAACATTAGATCAAAGTACAGAAATCTTCGATAGAGAAGCTATGGCAAATGTTATTTTGAAAAAGGTGGCATAGATGGAAGAACTGATTGCAAAAAGATATATAAAAGCACTTAAGGGTGAGTTTGATTTAAAAACAGTTCAAAACATTTCATCTGTATTTGATGCTTTGGCAGACTCTTTTAAAGATGATAAATTTGTTAGTATTATTATAAATCCTGAGGTCAATGCTAAAGACAAATCAGAGATATTATTAGAAGCAGTAAAGCCAGCTAAATCAGATAAGATAAATAACTTTATTAAATTGTTAGTTGAAAATAAAAGAATAGACATCATTCCTGCAATTGCAAAGGAATTAAAAAAAGATATAGCAAATACAACGAAAACTTATGAAGGTATAGTTTACAGCGATAGTGACATTGACACTAAAGTTATAAATGAACTGGCTAAGGGTTTAAGTAAAAAATTTGATTCTACTATATCTTTTACTTTTGTAAAAAATGATTTCAATGGAATCAAAGTGGAAGTAGAAGGTTTAGGTATTGAGATTAATTTCTCTAAAGATAGAATCGATAGTCAAATTATAGAACATATAATTAAAGCAATTTAACTTCAAGAGAGGAGAACAATAGTGGTAGCAAAAATTCAAGCTGATGAAATCAGCTCAATAATTAAAGAGCGTATCGATAACTTTGAACTAAGTGTTGATATTAATGAAACAGGTAAGATTGTTTCTTATGCTGATGGTGTTGCGCAGGTTTACGGACTAAGCAATGTTATGGCAGGAGAGATGGTAGAGTTCGAAGAGGGGACGAGAGGTTTAGTAATGAACCTTGAAGAGAGTAGCGTAGGTGTTGTTATTCTTGGGTCTGGAACTGGATTAAAAGAGGGAATGAGCGTTAAACGTCTTGGAACACTTTTAAAAGTTCCTGTTGGTGATGCACTTCTTGGGCGTGTTGTAAATGCACTTGGTGAGCCAATTGATGGTAAAGGTCCAATTGAGACTACAGAAGTTCGCTTTGTAGAAGAAAAAGCACCTGGAATTATGGATAGAAAATCTGTTCATGAACCATTAGCAACTGGTATTAAAGCAATTGATGCACTTGTTCCAATCGGACGTGGGCAACGTGAGCTTATTATTGGGGATAGACAAACTGGTAAAACTACAGTTGCTCTTGATGCTATCATTAACCAAAAGGGTAATGGTGTTGTATGTATCTATGTTGCAATTGGTCAAAAAGAGTCAACTATTGCGCAAATTGTTCGTCGTTTAGAAGAACATGGTGCGATGGAGTATACAATCATCGTTTCTGCAACTGCTGCTGAAGCTGCTGCACTTCAATTTTTAGCTCCATATACTGGTGTTACTATGGGTGAGTACTTCCGTGACAATGCACGTCATGGTCTTATTGTATATGATGACCTCTCTAAACATGCGGTTGCGTACCGTGAAATGTCACTTATTCTTCGCCGTCCTCCGGGTCGTGAAGCATATCCTGGAGATGTTTTCTATGTTCACTCAAGACTTCTTGAGCGTGCTGCAAAAATGTCAGATGAAGAGGGTGCAGGTTCACTTACTGCTCTTCCAATTATTGAGACACAAGCGGGTGATGTTGCGGCATACATTCCAACAAATGTTATCTCAATTACTGATGGTCAAATCTTCCTTGAGACTGATCTTTTCAACTCGGGTGTTCGTCCAGCGATTAATGTTGGTCTTTCAGTATCTCGTGTTGGTGGTGCTGCTCAGATTAAAGCTACTAAGCAGGTTGCTGGTACTTTAAGACTTGACCTTGCTCAGTATCGTGAACTACAAGCATTTGCTCAGTTTGCATCTGATCTTGACGAAGTTTCTCGTAATCAACTTGAGCGTGGACAAAGAATGGTAGAAGTTCTTAAACAAGGACCATTCTCTCCACTGCCTGTTGAAAAACAAGTTGTGATTAT
Source organism: Sulfurimonas sp. (assembly GCA_027038255.1). Taxonomy (GTDB): domain Bacteria; phylum Campylobacterota; class Campylobacteria; order Campylobacterales; family Sulfurimonadaceae; genus Sulfurimonas. Next base: position 8,885 of record JALVXQ010000329.1, read on the forward strand.
TTTTGCTGGTAATGAAGGTTTCTTAGATGATATCGACGCATCAAATGTAGTACGTTTTGAAGCTGAGTTATATCCATTCATTGAAGCTTCTTATCCTCAAATCTTTGAGAACATCAGAAGCAGTAAAAAAGTAGATGATGATACTAAATCATTATTAATCAAAGCACTTGAAGAGTTTAAAGCTAGCTTTGTAGCTAACTAAGGGATATTTATGGCAAACTTGAAAGATATTCAAAGACAGATAAAGAGTGTTTCGAATACTCAAAAGACAACGCGTGCGATGAAACTTGTTTCAACTGCTAAGCTTCGTCGCGCAGAAGAACTTGCAAAACGTTCTCGTCTTTATGCTGAAAAAATGAATCAGGTAATTGCCGAAATAGCGGGACGTATTAAATGTAACAAGATTGGTGGATTAGAAAAACATGTATTGGAATCTGTAGATAAATCAGAAAACCGTATGTTTGAAACAATTGAAAATCCAAAAATGGTTGACATTGTTTTTGTTACTGCAGATAAAGGTCTTTGTGGCGGTTTTAATATTCAAACAATTAAAGCAGTTAAGGGACTTTTAAAAGAGTACAAAGAAAAAAACGTAAAAGTGCGTTTACGCGGTATCGGTAAAAAAGGTATAGAATTTTTTAACTACAATGAAGTAGAAATGCTTGACACTGTAGTTGGACTAAGTTCTAAACCAGATAAAGAGAAATCTGATGATTTTATCATGACATCTATCGCTGATTTTAGAGATGGAAAAATTGATGCTCTACATATTGTATATAACGGATATAAAAACATGATTACACAAGAGTTACATGTGAATCAGGTCTTACCGATAGATGCAGACCAATTTGATTGTCAAGATGCACAGTCAAGTTCTATGTTAGAGATTGAAGCTGAAGATGAAGAGAAAATGCTTGATTCTTTAGTAGAAAGATATATTAATTACAATATGTACTACTCTTTGATTGATTCAGTTGCTGCTGAACACTCTGCACGTATGCAGGCAATGGACACAGCAACGAACAATGCAAAAGAGATGGTGAAAAACTTAAATGTACAATTTAATAAAGCACGTCAAGCTGCTATTACTACCGAGCTGATAGAAATTATCAGTGGTGTGGAGTCTATGAAATAATGGAGAAAAATATGATTGGAAAAATTAGCCAGGTAATGGGTCCTGTTGTTGATGTTGATTTCGATGGTTATCTTCCAGTAATTAACGAAGCTATTGAAGTTAAAGTTAATTTAGAAGGTAGTGAACATCGTTTAGTTTTGGAAGTTGCTGCGCACTTAGGTGACGGTCGTGTAAGAACGATTGCAATGGATATGAGTGAAGGTTTAGTTCGTGGTATGGATGCAACAGCTACTGGTGCACCTATTTCTGTTCCTGTTGGAGAGAAAGTTCTTGGACGTATCTTTAATGTTATTGGTGAGACAATTGATGGTGGTGAGCAGATTGAAGATGCTCCAACATGGTCAATTCACCGTGATCCTCCACCACTAGTTGATCAGTCAACTACAACTGAGATGTTTGAGACAGGTATCAAAGTTGTTGACCTTCTTGCACCATATGCAAAAGGTGGTAAAGTTGGACTCTTCGGTGGTGCGGGTGTTGGTAAAACAGTTATTATCATGGAACTTATTCACAATGTTGCTCATGGTCATGAAGGTTTATCAGTATTTGCTGGTGTTGGTGAAAGAACTCGTGAAGGAAATGACCTTTATTATGAGATGAAAGAATCGAACGTTCTGGACAAAGTTGCACTGTGCTACGGTCAGATGAGTGAGCCTCCAGGAGCACGTAACCGTATCGCGCTTACTGGTCTTACAATGGCTGAGTATTTCCGTGATGAGAAGAAACTTGATGTACTTATGTTCATCGATAATATCTTCCGTTTTGCACAATCAGGTTCAGAGATGTCTGCACTTCTTGGACGTATCCCTTCAGCAGTTGGTTATCAACCGACACTTGCGCGTGAAATGGGTGCATTACAAGATCGTATTACATCTACAAAAAATGGTTCAATTACTTCTGTTCAAGCGGTATATGTACCTGCAGATGACTTGACTGACCCGGCTCCGGCTTCTGTTTTTGCTCACTTAGATGCAACAACAGTACTTAACCGTAAAATTGCGGAAAAAGGTATCTATCCTGCAGTTGATCCATTGGATTCAACTTCAAGACTCCTTGATCCACAAATCTTAGGTGATGAGCACTATAATACTGCTCGTGGTGTGCAGCAAACACTTCAAAAATATAAAGACCTTCAAGATATCATTGCGATTCTTGGTATGGATGAGCTTTCTGAAGATGACAAAAATGTTGTTGAACGTGCTCGTAAAATTGAGAAATTTCTTTCTCAGCCATTCTTTGTTGCAGAGGTATTTACAGGAGCACCTGGTAAATATGTTTCTCTTGAAGACACTATTAAAGGCTTCAAAGGTATTCTTGATGGTGAGTATGACCATATGTCTGAAAATTCATTCTACATGGTTGGTAGTATGGACGAAGCTATTGCTAAAAACGAGAAAAACAAATAAGCTCTATGCTTAGTAAAGGACTGTAATGGATACATTTAAACTTGAAATCCTAACGCCAAACGGTGAAATCTTCAATGATAGCGCTGTTGGTGTTGTTCTCCCAGGTAAAGAGGGAGAATTCGGCGTTTTAGCTGGCCATGCTTCATTAACAACATTGTTAGAAGCTGGTGTAGTCGACGTTGAAAAAGAAGATAAATCAGTCGAATCTATTGTAATTGATTGGGGTGTTGCTCAAGTTAGTGAAGAAAAAGTTGTTGTTTTAGTAGAAGGTGCAGCGCCTATTCGTGGTGCAAATGAAGCTGAAATCGCGAAAGCTTTAGAAGATGCGAAGAAACTCATCAGTGATGTTGCAGATTCCTCTTCTGCTATTGCTTCTGTTTCTGCTAAAATTGAATCAGCAGCTCAAAGATTAATATAATATATGATTAATAATTTAATCGATTTCTATCTTAAAAGTCACCCGGTTACACTTGGTGTATTGGTTCTCTTGTCAATATATTTTGTAATACTCAATTGGGTGTTTTTTTACCGCTATTTTTCTCTTAACAGTTGGCTTAAGAGTGAGAGTGCTTCTTTGGAATCACTTTTACTTGGAGCTACGACTGTTAATGAAAACTCTTTTTTAAATAATTTTATAAAAACAAGTAATAATATTTCAAAAGAAGTTTTGGATTTAGCAATGCTGGCTGCTACAAAAGAGGCAACAAAAGGGCTCTCTGTCCTCTCTGTATTTGCTTCGACCTCTCCTTTTATTGGACTTTTTGGTACAGTCGTTTCTATTTTAGATACTTTTGCACACATTGGTCAGACAAGCGGCAGTATGGCTATTATCTCTGCAGGGGTAAGTGATGCACTTATTGCCACGGCATCAGGTATTTTTGTAGCAACTTTTGCCTATACATACCATCAAATCTTAAAACGAAAATCTTTTGAGGTAATCTCTTATCTTCAGATGCAAAGTGATGCGATTTTAGCTCGCAAGGCATAAACTATGATTTATGATTGGGATGAAAAACCAGAACTTAATATTACACCCTTAGTAGATGTAATGCTTGTTCTGTTGGTTGTACTCATGGTTATTGCTCCTAACATTATGTTTGAAGAGAACATCAAACTCCCACAAGGCTCAACAACACAACAGGTTTCTAAAATACCACCGGTGCATATCACTGTTGACAAAGAGGGAAATATAAAAGTAAATAAAGAGAATTTTCTTTTAAATGCTTTTACAGACAATTTCTTTTTGTATGCGAAAAAACTTGACAAAAAGGCAACGGTTCTTATCAGTGCTGACAAAAGACTTGATTATGGTGTTGTGATGTCAGTACTAGCAGCTGTTAAACAGGCTGGTTTTTCTGAGGTTTCTTTAGCGACCAATGGATAATAATAAGCACTACTTCATGCTAGGCGGATTTATCTCCTTCTTTTTATTTTTTATTTTTTTAGCTCTTTTTATCTATATGATGTTTGCCATTAAAAAAGAGACGAGTTATGCCCTTACAAAAGATAAATTTGTTGCTGTCTCTATCGTTATGCCAAAAAACATTGCGAAATTTAGACACTCCATAGCCGCACCCAAAACTACTTCAAAAAGTGTGAGTCAAGATATTGATGTAAATGATCTGTTTTCAAACGTATGGACACAAAAAATAAAACCACAACAGAAGAAAAAAAAGCCAAACTCTAAAAGAATAGAAGATATCGCACGAAAAATAAAAACTGCAGAAAAAAATAGTGTTAATTCGGTATCTGAAAAAATTGCAAAACTAGATATGCAGGAATCTGATAAAGAGGAACAACAGGCTTCAACTGCTAATGAGGTTAATGAATATTTAGCTAAAATTCAAGCAATTGTTTATAACTATTTTAACGTACCTCCCAATAGTGAAGGCTACAGTGTGAAAACTGTTATAGAACTAGACCCGCTTGGTCATATGACAGACTTTAGGATTTTAAACTATTCTGCAAACGAAGCATTGAATGCAGAAGTGGATAAAATAAAAGAGAGACTCAAAAATGTTGTTTTTCCTAAAAACCCTCAAAACAGGTCAAGCAGGACAATTGTAGTATTAATTTCAAAGGAGTAAAATTTGAAAGTCATATTTTCATTATTTATATTTATAAGTTTGGTTTTTGCGAATGACGCAACTATAGAAGTCATCAAAAAAGCGGATACAGCTCCTTCCATAGCTGTCGAAGATGCCTCAATCTCCTATGATGACACCTTTAGACTACGCTTTTTTAAAACTTTGATAGCAGATTTAAATGTCATCTCCATTTTTAATGTTGACAGACACCATAGAATAGCAAACTTTAATGACGAAAATGTACTTGTGGAAAACAAAGATGCTGCTTATGTCTTGCGATATAAAATGTTTGAAGATGATAATGGTGCTCTCAATGTTCAAGTGAAGTTAATAAACAAAGACGAAGATGTGTTTGTTAAAAATTACAGAGTGGCTAAGCAGGATATTTTTATGTTCATTTCACATGCTATTGCCTATGATATTAATGAGTTTATGGGAGAGCCCTCTGTTGCATGGATGAAAAGAAAAGTTATTTTTGCCCGCATCGTTGCTCCGATGAAGAGTGAGATAGTCATTGCAGATTATACACTTTCGTATCAACATACTATTTTAAAGGGCGGTTTTAATATTTTTCCCAAGTGGGCAAATAAAGCGCAGAATGCTTTTTACTATACCGCTTTGGATCCAAAGATACCAACACTCAAATATGTAGACATTAAAAATGGAAAAGTTGAAAATATCATCTCATCAGATGGAATGATGGTATGTTCTGATGTCAGCAGTGACGGTAAAACACTTCTTCTTACGATGGCACTCAATGGTCAGCCGGATATTTACAGTTTTGATATTGCTACAAGAAAATATAAACGCTTAACAAGATACAGTGGTATAGATGTTAATGGACAGTTTATGGGTAAAGACCAGATTGTATTTATCTCTTCACGTTTAGGCTATCCAAATGTCTTTACAAAGCATCTTGATACCGATGAAATTGAGCAGATGGTCTATTATGGTAGAAGCAATGTCTCTTGTAGTGCGCATGGAAAATATATAGTTTATGTTGCCAGAGAGAGTTCTAATGCCTTTAGTCAAAATACTTTTAACCTTCATCTCATCTCAACAAAAACGGATGCTATTAGACGTTTGACTGCAACTGGTGTGAATGAATTTCCGAGATTTTCTAAAGATGGTGATGCTATTATTTTTATAAAAAATTATAAAGGGCAGAGTGCCATTGGAGTTATCCGCCTTAACTACAACAAGAATTACCTTTTCCCACTTAAATACGGAAGAGTTCAGTCTATGGACTGGTAAAAGATATTTGTTACCATTTTTTGGTATAATATTTGTAGATTAAATATTCAAGGAAATAGATATGAAAAGTATAGTACTTTCTAGTGTTGTAACAGCACTTTTAGTTTTTAGTGGTTGTTCTTCAAAAGAACCTGCAGTAGATAACAAAACAGAAGAGGTTTCTGCTCCGGCAGCTCAAGAAGTTCAAGCTACTGCAACTGAAACAGTATCAAGTGAGAACAGTGTTGTAAACTCAAGTACAGAAAATTCTACTGAGATGACAATGACTGAAATAGAAAGTAAATTACCAACAGTTAATTTCGCATTTGACAAGTATAACATTACTCCAGAGATGCAAGCACGTATTGACGCTGCTGCAGAATTAGGTAAAACAGATGCAGCAAAATCTTTAAGTGTAAAACTAGAAGGTAACTGTGATGAGTGGGGTAGTGATGAGTATAACTTCGCACTTGGCCTCAGACGTGCAGAAGCTGTTAAAAAAGCTTTAGTTGCTGATGGTATTGATGCTTCTCGTATTTCTATGGTAAGTTATGGAAAGAGCAATCCGGTATGTACAGAACATACTAAAGCGTGTTGGGCTAAAAACCGTCGCGTGAACTTTAAACTTCTTCCATAGTTTCTTAAGTAAAACCTATGAATCGTAGCACAATAGTAAGTCTCCTTATTGTTGCTGCTGTACCAACTCTTCTCTTAAGTGCCGAACCTTCTGCGTTTGGTGCCGGAGATCTTTCAAGTCCTGAACCTTATGGACTTACTTCTAATGAAAAAGTCATTTTAGAAACAAAAGACAAGCTCAAAAAAGTTGCTCAAAAAAGTAATTCACAAGCAAGTCAATTGGATTCACTAAGAGAAAGAATAGATGGTCTGCAGAGCATTGTTGAGAGTATAAGCAGAAACACACATAATAATAGAATTAATCTAGATAAGCTCAAAGAAGAAGAAGATTTGGGTTTTTCAAATGCAACTGAGTACCAAACAAGATTGAGTGACTCCATCCAGCAAAATGGGCAACAGATAGAAGAATTAAAAGCTAATATTCTAGAACTCTCAAAACTTTTAGATGAAATTAATACCCAATATGTGACAAAAGATGAATATAATACTTTAGTCAAAAGTGTGAATGATTTCAAAGATTTGGTAGCAAAAGAGCTCAAGTCCGGCAAAAAAGTGAAATCTAATGCATCTAAAAAAAGCAGTGCTGAGTTGTATAATCTTGCGAAGAAAAATTATGATAAAAAGTATTATACAAAAGCAATACAAAACTATGAAGAGTTGATAAAAAGAAAGTATAAACCTGCATATGCACACTATATGATTGGTGAGATGAACTATAAAAGAAAGAATTATGCAAATGCAATCTCTTACTTTAAAAAAAGTTCATCACTCTATTCAAAAGCTTCATATATGCCGAAACTTATGCTGCACACTGCAATATCTATGGATAAAAGTGGAGATAAAGCACATGCAAAATCTTTTTATAAAGCCATCGTTGCGAAATATCCAAATTCTAAAGAGGCTAGAGAGGCTAAGCAACGCTTAGTGAAATAAAATAGAGGTACCCTGTGATTTTTCAGCTTAACAAAGAGTTATTTATGATAAAATCCACGAATTAAATTATAAGGTAAAAAACATGGCAATTGAACAAAATCAAATCGTATCATTAGAGTATGAAGTAAAAGACGGAGATACAGTAGTTGACAGCAATGTTGGTGGACAACCATTAGTATTTATGTTTGGAAAAAGTCAAATCATTCCTGGTCTAGAAAATGGAATTAAAGATATGGCAATCGGTGAAAAAGGCGACATTCTTGTAAATGCTGCTGATGCTTATGGCGAGTATAATGCTGAAGCAACACAAGAAGTTCCAAAAGATCAATTCGCTGGAATTGAGCTTAATGAAGGAATGACTCTTTATGGTCAAGGTGAAGATGGTTCAACTGTTCAAGTTATCGTAAAAGAGATTAAAGATGATACGGTAGTAATTGACTTTAATCACCCTTTAGCAGGTAAAAATTTAATGTTTACAGTCACTATTAACAATGTTAGAGATGCTTCTGCAGAAGAGGCTATGACAGGTGTTCCAGCTGAAAACAAACAAGAAGAAGATGGATGCTGTTCAACTGACGGCGGCAGCGGTTGTGGATGTCACTAAATTCATAACTGAATCTTCTGCCTCTGTTGCGGCAAAGAAAACAGCCACTCTTTTAAAGACATTAAGTGTAAATGCACTCATAATGGGAGAGAATGGCGTAGGTAAAAGAACACTGGCTTCTTTTATCTTACCCGATGCATCTATTGTTGATGCGTCAAACTTTGATGAACTTTTATCTGCACTTGAAAGTTCTAAAGAGTTAATTATTACAAATATAGATAACTCCCCAAACATAAATAGATTAATTGATGCGATAAAAGAAAAAAAGATTCGTATTATTGCAACATCAAAACACTCTTTTTTTAATGGGCTCATAGATGATCTTTTTAGTGTTAAATTTGACATACCACCGCTGAGAGAGAGGCTTGAAGATGTGAATTTTTTGATACAAAAATTTACAAAAGAAGCAGCAGCACTTTTTGGTGGTGATGAAAATTTTAATATTGAAAATTTCAAACCGGATCTCTCTAAAAATTCGAAATCTCTGCGAAGACAGGTGATGATAAATTATCTGCTTCAAGATGTTCAAGATAGAGATTTGATGGATATTGTAGAGAATTACCTTTATGAGAAATTAGGTTCACAAAGTGATTATAGAAACTTTTTGTATCTTTATGAAGTCCCATTGATTCGAGGAGGACTTAAAAAATTTAAGTCACAGCTACAGCTAGCGGATAAATTGGGATTAAATAGAAATACATTACGAAAAAAAATAGCAGAAAATAGAGAATACTTAGAAGGAGAATAGATGAGTAAAATAGCGATGATATTTGCAGGGCAAGGGTCCCAAGCAGTTGGTATGGGGAAAGATTTTTATGAAAACTCAAAACTTGCACGTGAAATGTTTGAAAAAGCGGGTGATAGAATAGGTGTAGATTTTAAAGAGATAATCTTTGAAGAGAATGAAAAACTGGGGCAGACTGCATACACACAGCCTGCAATACTTTTAGTACAGATGATTGCCTATAAACTTTTTAAAGCCCAATGTCCTGATGTGAAAGCAGAACTCTTTTTAGGTCACTCTTTGGGTGAATTTTCTGCTTTGTGTGCTGCCGGCGCAATTGACTATGTAGACGCAATTGAACTTGTTCACAAGCGTGGTGCTTTTATGCAAGAAGCCTGTGACGCTATTGAAGCTGGAATGATGGCTATTGTAGGTCTTGATGATGCCAGTGTTGAGAAAATTTGTACAGAAGCTCAGACAGAAGGTAAAAAAGTATGGCCGGCAAACTATAATCAAGATGGTCAGCTTGTTGTTGCTGGTATGAAGTCTGATTTGGAATCGTTAGAGCAAACTTTTAAAGATGCAGGAGCAAAACGTGCACTACTTTTAAATATGTCCGTAGCTTCTCACTGTGACATCTTGGCGCCTGCACAAGAGCCGCTTGCGGAGTTGATGGAGAAATACATCACAGATAATTTCGAAGCACCTGTTGTCTCAAATGTGACGACAAAACCGTATAGCACAAAAGCTGAGGCGGTAGAACTTCTAAAAGAGCAGCTTGTAAAACCTGTTAAATATAAACAGTCCATCCAGGCAATCGCACCGGAAGTGGATATGGCTATAGAGTTTGGAAACGGTGTTGTGCTTAAAGGGCTTAACAGAAGAATAGCAAAAGAGCTCAAAACAGTTAATATTTCTGATATGGCTTCACTTGAAAAAGTCAAAGAGGAAGTCTGCTCATAAAATGAGAGTCACACTTGCCCAGACCTCACCAAAGTTAAACCGCTCAAATTTGGATGATATTGTCACTATTATTCAAGATGTGAAAGCTGATTCAGATTTAATTGTTTTTCCGGAGTTGGCTTTAAGCGGTTACCTTCTGCAAGACAAGCTGCGTGAGGATGCATGGAGTGAAGAGGAACTCTCTCTTTTGGCAGAACTCAGCTGGGACATTGACATCGCTGTCGGTGCAGCTATGCGTGAGGGAGAGCTTTTTCGTAACTGCGGACTCTATTTCTCTGGTGGAAAACTTGTCGCAAAACATATAAAAGTGCATCTTCCCAATTATGGAATGTTTGAAGAAGCTCGCTACTTTGAAGGTGGAGAGAAATTTGAAGCTTTTGAAGTGGCTGATACAAATATATCTCTGCTTGTCTGTGAAGATCTGTGGCATAAAGAGGTGCATCATGAGCTCATTTGTCTTAATCCTGATTTGATTATTGTACATGTCGCTTCTCCTGCTCGCGGATTTAGTGAAGATGGTTTAGAAATTCGAGAGAAGTGGTATGAGATCATTTCTACTGTGGCAAAAGAGTGCAGTGCAAAACTGCTCTTTGTCAATCGTGTCGGATTTGAAGATGGACTTGGTTTTTGGGGTGGAAGTTGTGTTGTCGATGAAAATGGAATCATACAGAGTAAATTGCCAAAATTTGAAACAAAAATAGAAACTGTAAATATATAAAGGGAAATAATGAAAATAGCAATCATGGGAGCAATGCCTGAAGAGGTAGCGCCTATACTTGAACGTCTCGATGATGTCGAAGAGGTCAACTATGCAAAAAACAAGTACTATAAAGCGAAATATAAAAATATAGATGTGGTAGTAGCATACTCAAAAATTGGAAAAGTTTTTTCAACCTTGACAGCAACAACAATGCTTGAGCTTTTTGCTTGTGATGTGCTTCTTTTTACAGGCGTTGCCGGAGCTGTGAACCCTGAACTCAAAATCGGCGATTTGGTCGTTGCAAAGAAACTTGCACAGCATGATCTTGACATTACAATTTTTGGTCATCCGCATGGCTATGTTCCAGAAGGAAGTGTCTATGTTGAAGCTGACAAAGATTTGATAGCATTAAGTAAAATGGTTGCTTCTGAGATGGGTGTAAATGTAAAAGAAGGAATCATCGCCACAGGTGATCAGTTCATTGCATCTGAGGAGAGAAAGAACTTTATCGCCGAAACTTTTAAAGCGGATGCTTTAGAGATGGAGGGTGCGAGTGTTGCTGTTGTATGTGATGCTTTAGGTATTCCTTTTTTCATTCTTCGCTCTATTAGTGATTCTGCCGATATGGATGCCGGTTTTAATTTTGAAGAGTTTGTTGAGAGTTCCGCAAAAGTAAGTGCAGAATTTTTGATGAAGATGGTTGACAGGTTGGCAAAGGCTTAATGAGTATAAAACTCTCAAAAAAAATCATGTCTAAACTTGGCAAAACAAATGCCGAGTTTGAGCTTATAGAAGAGGGTGACAAAATTCTTGTCGGCCTGAGCGGTGGAAAAGATTCTCTTACGATGATTCACGCAATGAAAGAGCAACAACGCCGTGCTCCTTTTAAGTTTGAGTTCTTGGCAGTGACTGTAAGTTATGGCATGGGTGAAAATTTCGATAATCTCATTGCACACTGCAAAGAGTATGATATTGCTCACATTGTCCATGAGACACAAACGTATGAACTAGCAAAAGAAAAGATTCGCAAAAATTCTTCGTTTTGTTCTTTCTTTTCACGTATGAGACGAGGTTATCTCTACTCTGTTGCACTAGAGCATGGTTGCAACAAAGTTGCTTTGGGTCATCACATGGACGATGCGGCAGAGAGCTTTTTTATGAACTTTATCTATAATGGTCAGATGCGCAGTCTCGCTCCAAAATATAGAGCTGAGAATGGTCTTGTTGTTATCCGTCCACTTATTCAGATGCGTGAGCGACAACTCCGTGCTTTTGTAGTAGATAACGGCATTGAAGCCATAGGCGATGAAGCCTGCCCCGCTATGCGTTTTGATGTGAAAATGCCCTACGCAAGAGCAAAGATGAAAGATATGTTGGCAAAGATGGAACAGGATTTCCCACAGCTCTTTACATCGCTTAATGCCGCCTTTAAAAACATCTCAGCAGAGAGCTTTTTTGATAAAGAGAAGTTTACGCTATAATAACTAAACTACAAGCAAGGAGTTTACTATGACGATGATGGTTAAAATAGATGACAAATATGTAGCAAAATTTGAGAGTTTTATAGCCTCCTTGCCAGAGGGTGCTGTAGAGATGAAAAACTCCTTGGATGATGAAATCTTAAACAGAGTCACACAATATAAAAACAATCAAATGCATACAACCCCTTTTATGGAAGGTCTTGATTCTATAAGAGAAAAATTAGTATCTCAACTCTAACACTTGAAAAATCTGACAGGTTCGACAAGGAGCTTGAAGCTATTGTCGCGTTCATCGCAAAAGACAGCATCAGTAGAGCATTAAAATTTTATGATGAAATCCTTGTAAAAATAAATACTATCCCCTCAAACCCTTACATCCATAGAAAACGAAAATCTTTGAATGATGAAAATATTCGAGAACTGATCTACAAAGGTTATACCGTACCATTTTTCATAGATAAAAAAAGCAATAAAATAATAATACTTGGAATCTTTAACCAAAATCTCTGGCAATAATATCTTTTAAAACAGTTTTTGCCAAATGCTTGGCTTTTTTAGTTCTCTGAAGTTGTCGGGAACTATATTTTTTTCTCGTACAAAATTTGCTGTACAATTTTTCTTATCCACTAAAATATCTATCTTCATTTTGGTATCGACGATCTTGTCAACTCCAAATTCAGGATGTGTAAATATCCATATATTTGGATCTCTTTTACTGTATTTCGTACGATTGACGTCATCGTCTATCTGCAACGTACAGTGAAACTGAGTAGTCTCTTTTAAATGATATTTACTTCCTTTGTTTCGCTCTTCAAACCAATGTGTCTTACATAAAAAAGTGCTCTCTTTTGGGATTCGGAAGTAGGTTTTTGTGGTTTCTAAGTATGGGGGTGTATCTGGATTCTTCATAGAGATTGCCCCTCCTTTTGTTTTCCAATAAATAACATTAACCTCTTTCTTAGTGCTAAGTATGGGATGAATAGAAGAGAGTTCTTTATCATACTTTCTTCGCATAATTAGTTCCAAAGCTGCAAACTCTGCATCGCACCCTTGTTGTTTTTTCTTTTTTACAAGAATTGGAAACGCAATGCTATAGTTGCCATCAGGGACATCTACCCTTTGGGTAAAAAGTCCAAAGTGTTTTGAGCCGCTTGCGCCGTTTTCTGTTACACAGTTGACACTTCTGTACGAAGCAATGTAAGTTGCTTCCAAATGTTTATCTTTTATACCATGAATGGTATATTTCGCCTGTTCATTTGCCAACAGAACCACACTCAGGATTAAACTCAGTAAAACTATTATCTTTTTCATCTTCATTACGCCACCCTTTTTAAATAATCAGCCATTATATCTTGTTTTTTTATGAAAGTGAATGTGTTGGTGTTATAGTGCCTCTTCATCATAAATAACAGCTGTTCCTGCAAGCAGGTCGTGTAGAGCGCGTTTGTCTTTACGAAATGCAATCGTGAAGAAGCCTATGCCAAAGAGTAGGGTGGAGGGGATATAGCCTAGGGAACGTGTAATAGCTTCTTTGTTACTTATATCTTTATGTGTTTTGGCATCGACTATTTTAATGTGAACAAATTTCTTACCCGGTGTTGCACCGCGCCATCTGTCCCAAAAGATTACGGTTACTACTAAAACAGAGATTTCAAAAAGAAGTTCCCATCGAAAAGATGTATGAGGTTGATTGTCAAGTGCATGAGAATTGCCGCTCATTGCCATCTGCAGATTTTGTTGGTACTGTGCGAAGTCAAACCATTGACCACCGCTGATGATGTAGATAAGAATGCCAAGAGGTAGAGCGAGAAAGAGAGTATCTAAAAATGAAGCGATAAAGCGGATCCAAAAACCCGCATATCGAACTTCACCATTAGACATGATAGTTTGGTGCTTCTTGTGTGATGATTACATCATGAACGTGAGACTCTTTAAGACCTGCAGATGTAATTTCAACGAATTCTGCTTTGTCCCAAAATGCTTCTATACCTTCACTACCGCAGTAACCCATAGATGAACGTAGTCCACCCATCATTTGATGCACAATTCCTGCAATAGAACCTCTAAAAGGTACACGCCCTTCGATTCCTTCTGGTACAAGTTTATCAGAAGCAGTTCCCTCTTGGAAATATCTGTCAGTACTTCCTTTTTGCATAGCGCCAATTGACCCCATACCACGGTATGATTTGTATTGACGACCTTGGAACATGATAGTCTCACCCGGAGACTCTTCAGTTCCTGCTAAAAGGCTTCCTGCCATAACACAGCTAGCACCAACCGCTAAAGCTTTTGCAATATCTCCAGAGTATTTAATCCCGCCATCGGCAATGACAGGTACACCATGAGGACGTGCAGCACCGGCACACTCATCAATAGCAGAGATCTG
>JALVXQ010000330.1 GCA_027038255.1 Sulfurimonas sp.
CTACTTCACCGTCAATCTGCACTTTTTTAGCTTGTGGCTTCGGTGCAGCTTTTTTCTCTTTTGTTTTTTTACCCCAAGAATCTTTTAATCCGACAATTTTATTAAAGACAGGAGTTTCATCGCTGTAGTCTACTGCATCAGCATAAAAATACCCTTGTCTTTCAAATTGAAATCTCTCATCAGGTTTTTGCGTGATGACAGCCGGTTCGATAAGTGCATTTTTAATGATTTTTAAAGAGTCAGGATTAAGGTCTTCTACGCCCTCTGGGAGTTCATTTTTAAAGAGTCTGTCATAGAGTCTTATCTCTACTTTTTTGGCATCCGCTGCACTCACCCACTGGATTGCACTTTTTACTTTGATGCCACTCGTGTCTTCTGAGCCGCTTTTAGAAGCCGGATAATACTCTGCTATTATCTCTGTGATATTTCCCTTAGCATCTTTTATTATCTCCTTACAGCTTATGATGTAACCATGTCTGAGTCGCACCGGCTGCTCAGGTGTAAGGCGAAAATATCCTTTTGGCGGATTCTCTTCAAAGTCCTCACGCTCAATGAAAATCTCTTTAGAAAAAGGTATTTTTCTTGAGCCCTCTTTTGGGACATCATGCGGGTAGTATGGCGCATCAATCTCTTCACTGTCTTCATAATTTTCAATAGTTACTTTAAGCGGGTCAAGTACACATAAAACACGGGGTACTTTTTTATTCAAATCATCTCTTATGCAAAATTCAAGTTGTGCAACATCAACCACAGAGTTTGCTTTTGCAATGCCGATTTGCTCACAAAAAGTTAAAATAGATTCCGGTGTGTAGCCTCTTCTTCTGTATCCGGCGATTGTAGGGAGACGGGGATCATCCCATCCGCTGACATAGTTGCCCTCAACCAGTTCCAAAAGCTTTCGTTTGCTCATCACTGTATAGTTGATATTAAGACGTGCAAATTCATATTGGTACGGGCGCGGCGGTTTGAGTTCAAGCGTGTCAAGTACCCAGTTATAAATATCACGGTTATTTTCAAATTCCAAGGTACAAAGAGAGTGTGTAACTCCTTCTATATAATCAGACAAACAGTGTGCGAAGTCATACATCGGATAAATTGACCATGCATCCCCTGCTCTAAAGTGTTCTACATTTCGAATGCGATACAAAAGAGGATCTCTCATTTTCATATTGGCTGCACTCATGTCAATCTTGGCTCTTAAGACATGCTCACCATCTCTGAATTCACCGTTTTTCATTCTCTCAAAAAGATCCAGATTCTCTTCAACACTACGCTGGGCATATTTACTGCGTTTTCCTGCCTCTGTAACAGTTCCTCGGTACTCACGCATCTTCTCTTCATCAAGGCTGTCAACATATGCTTTACCCATTTTGATAAGTTTGACGGCATAATCATGTATTTGCGAAAAATAATCAGAAGTAAAATAGATTTCATCACCCCAATCAAAGCCAAGCCATTTTACAGCATCTTCAAGGGCTTCAACATACTTTGTATCTTCTTTTGTCGGATTGGTATCATCCATTCTTAGATTACAGTGACCATTATAATCACGGGCAACACCAAAATTTATAGATATAGATTTAGCATGTCCTATGTGAGGAAAGCCATTAGGCTCGGGTGGAAACCGTGTTACTATCTCTTTATATTTTCCTGATTTTAAATCATTTTCAACTATCGTACGTAAAAAATCTTTTTTCTTGCTCATAAATTATTAAACCTTTATTATATATAGCTTGTATTCTAACAAAATAGAGCTTATAATTAATAAATATTTTGTTAGAATTAGACAAAAAAATTAGGAAATTGAATGCTAAGATTTGCGTCCAGCCCTACTGGTGATATGCATATAGGTGACTTAAGAGTTGCCCTTTTAAACTATATTGTATCAAAACAAAAAAATGAAGATTTTATTGTTCGTATAGACGATATGGACAAAGAGAAAAATATTGAAGGAAAAGACCAGGAGATTGCCGATCTTTTGAGCCTGTTTAATATTGAATATGCACAGATAATCTACCAAAGTCAAAATTTTCGATTCCACTCCGCTATGGCACTTGACCTGCTGCATAAAAAGAAAGCCTTTGCATGCTTCTGTTCCGATGAGTGGCTTGAGAAGAAAAGAGAAGAGGCAAAAGCGGCAAATAGAGCATATCACTATGATGATGCCTGCCGTAACCTGCCTGCAGAGCTTGTCATTGACAACACCGCTCCTTTTACTGTGCGAATTGTACGTCCGGATGCACCCATTGTTGTGCATGACAAAATCAAAGGTGATCTCAGCTTCGAGCCAGATGCAGTAGACAGTTTCATCATTATGCGCCAAGATAAAACACCAACAGAGGAGTTTGCCTGCGCAGTTGATGATATGCTCAGCGATGTTTCTCTAATCATTCGCAGTGAAGAGAACCTCAATAAGACCCCTAAGCAGATACATGTAAGAAATGCTTTGGGTTATGAAAAAGAGATAGAGTATGCTCACCTCCCTTGCATCTTAGATGAAGAGACGCTCAGTGTGAAGTCACTTTTAGAAAAAGGGTATCTCCCTGAGGCTATCTCAAATTATTTAATATCAATAGGAAACAGCCTGCCAAAAGAGATTTTTACACTGGATGAAGCCAAAGAGTGGTTTACGCTCGAGGGCATTTCTGACTCCCCTGCCCGTTTTGATATGGAGAAGCTTAAGCAGATAAATAAAGAGCATCTAAAGCGTATGGATGCAACAGAACTTTCACGTTATGTTGGTTTCGCAGATGCAGACATTGGAGAATTGGCAAGAATTTATGTTGAAGAAGCAGGCACTACACAAGAGTTAAAAGCGAAAATAGCACCTATCTTTGAGCCAAGAGAGATTCCTGAGGCATTAGCTAAACCCGTCACTCTCATAAAAGAAGCGCTTCAAAAAGCAGCACATTTTGAGGAGTATGATGATTTTCAAAACTACCTTACAAAAGAGACAGGGTTAGAAGAAGAAAATCTTTCAAAAGCACTGCGTGTTTTACTGACAAACAGTGAAGATGGTCCAGATATTGCAAATATTTATAAATATCTTAAAAATTATATAGGAGAGATAGTAAAATGATAGTTGATATTTTTCAAGGAGTTAGCGGGATTTTAATCAGCCTTATAAATGTATATATTTGGGTAATTATTATAGCTGCCCTGTTGAGCTTTGTAAACCCAGACCCTTATAACCCAATCGTACAGTTTTTATACAGAGTTACAGAACCTGCATATGCACTCGTAAGAAAATTTATACCTACAAATTTTAATGGCTTAGATTTTGCCCCTTTAATTATTATTATAGCTCTGCAGGTTCTTATTGTCATTTTTTCCTCTGCGCTTAGAGCTTTTTAAAACTCAGAAAGCCTACTTGTCTTTAATAAACTTCAAAGTTGCGCTTGCGCCCGTAGAAGTTGTAATCTTAAAGTTAAGTGTATTGCCCTGCTGAGGGAATCCAAGAAGATAGTACTTACTCCATGGGGCAGAAAAAGAGGTCAAATAGGAAAAATCATTTTCCGGTGGCAGCTTCTCACGCAGCATTGAAGCCTCTGCGTTGAGTTTGAAGTTGACAGATGCATTTTTATCTTTTACATAATAGTAGACATAAAAATACTCATTTTTCTTATATGTATTTGGTAAAACTTTATTCAGATAGACAACATTTACTATGCCGTCAACTTTCTCTCCGTTTTTAATCTTAAAACTTTGAATAGTATCTTCACTTAACTCTTTTGTTTTACTCAAATTAAACCTCTCAAAGGCATTTTGCTGCGCACAAGCACTAAATAGTATAGTCAATAGTAAAATAATTCCAAAAGTTTTCATTTTCACCCTTAAATTTTAGTTGAAATATATCTTAAGTTCTAAACTACAAGTAATTTCACATCCCAACAAAAAGAAAAAAGCATAGATGCAAGGCAGATTTTTAAAATCCTAGCTATAGCTAAGATGAAAAAATCTAACGAAGTCAGATATACTTTTTTCTTTTTGCCCTTTGGGTGAGATGATTTTAGCTCATCTTTGCATAAAAATTGCTTTGAAGCAGAATAACTGCTCCTGCAGCAATTTTCATACAAATCTAAACTAAACTCATCTCATTGGGATATGAAATTACTTGTAGTTTAGAACTTATTAAACTCTTCTTTTGTATAATCTCTTAAATTTAAACAATAGAGTTTCATTTGAAAAAAAGATTAGCAGTTGCATTTACCGGTCCATCCAACAGTGGCAAAACTACTTTAATACTTAAAGTGGCAAGAAAATTGATACATGAAAACAAGTTGGAAGTGGCTATAATCAAGCACGATCCAAAAGATAAAGCACGTTTTGATGTTGAGGGAAAAGATAGTTACAAGTTTAGTGACACAGGCGCGGAAGTCATAGTGACCTCCCCTAACCGCACAACATATTTTTCAAACAGACACTCAGAACTTGAAGATATGATACGCCTTTTTGACAAGTTTGACATCTTGCTTGTAGAGGGACTTAAAAACCTCCCATTGCCTCGCATTAGTGTATTTAGAGATTCTATAGACAAAGACTATTTTCCTTATATGGATGCTTTGGCTGTAGATGAGAGTGTGGATTTGTCAAAATATGAACTACCACAGAGTGTGGAAGTTTTAGATCTCAACAGTGCAAATGAAGTGATTGAGTGGATACTAAAAAACGCAAAGGAAGTGTAAGAAATGGATAAAATATTTGAAGCGATACAAATCAGCGCAAAAAGAATTAAAAAAGCGATAGATGTTAAAGATATAGGATATTCACAACAGGAAAACTCATCTGGAGAGACACAGCTTGAACTTGACATCAAGTGTGATATGATCATTGCCGAAGAGTTTTCTCACGTAGCAGATGTAAATACCATCTCTTCAGAAGAGAAAGAGCATGCAGAAGTGTTACATGAAAATGGAAAATACTTCATCTCTTACGATCCGCTCGATGGTTCATCGCTTGTTGATGTAAACTTAAGTGTCGGCTCTATTTTTGGCATCTATGATGGTGATTTTGGTTCACAAAACATGGTCGCTGCCTGCTATGTTGTCTATGGTCCTCGTGTTGAGATGGTCTTTGCACAGAACAAAGTAAAACTCTACCTGCTTCAAGCCGAAGAGTTTGAATTTGTCAAAGAGATTCGCCTCACTGAAAAAGGGAAGTTAATGGCTCCAGGCGGGACACAACAAAACTGGCCAGCTTATCATAAAGCGATGATAGACGGCTTTTTTAGCGAAGGCTACAGACTGCGTTATTCAGGGGGAATGGTTCCTGATTTACACCAGATTTTACTTAAAGGCGGAGGACTTTTCAGCTACCCTGCCACAAGTGATAAACCTGAAGGAAAACTACGTCGTCTGTTTGAGGTTTTTCCTTTTGCTTTTGTTTATGAAAAAGCAGGAGGCATTGCTACTAACGGGCATGAAAGACTGCTTAATCTCGGATATGCACACCTCCATGACACTTCACCATGCTTTTTTGGTTCCAAATATGAAGCGCAGAGAGTAAAAGAGGTCTATGCAGACAATGCATAACAGAGAAAAAGACAAGTTTGAACTGCATCTTGACGAGATGATAAAAAAAATTCAAACATGTCAGGAAGAAAAAAACCACAAAAGCTGTTCAATTTGTGAGTTTTATTTAGGCTGTCAACTCAGAGATGAGTATGTAAAGGCAGTTTACAACAGTATGTCCAAGGGAGATACTGGAGGATTTGAGTTTTAAAAAAAGTGAAGGACTAAAAATTGAGTAAATATATAACAACACCTATCTATTATGTGAACGGAGAGGCTCATATCGGGCATGCATACACTACTTTTATCGCAGATACTGTGGCAAGATATGAGAGACTAAAAGGCGAAGATACTTTTTTCTTGACAGGAACTGATGAGCATGGTCAAAAGATTGAAGAGTCAGCAGCAAAAGCGGGTAAACCGACACAAGAGTTCGCAGATGAGATAAGTGCTACTTTTAAAAATCTTTGGGATGAGTTTGAGATCAGCTATGACA
>JALVXQ010000331.1 GCA_027038255.1 Sulfurimonas sp.
CGAAGCCGAACAGTAAACTCATCTTCTAAGAAGTCGGTATTAAAAATACCATAGTCTTGAAGATAGTATCTGTCGCCTTCGCCAAGTGAATCGAAGTCTATAGTCTCAAACTCATTCAGATAATAATCATAGGGTTTCATACGTGCTTTATACTGTTCACGTTTGTTTAACTTTTGCTCTAAATCTTCAGCCATTTTAACTCCTAATTATAAGAGAATACTAACAAAATCTCTCTGAGAGAAAACTTGATACAGATCAAGATTTTTACTAACTAACAAACTGTGCTATAATTCAGCAGGTAAACAAACAAAAAAGGTTAGTTATGGCAAAAGAACACTCATTTGATATCTCTGCAAAAATTGATATGCAGCTCTTTAAAAATGCAATAAATCTTGTTGATAGAGAGGTCTCAAACCGTTATGATTTTAAAGGTACGACATACGAAATAAATTTTAAAGAAAAAGAGAATGTTTTGGTGTTGGTGGCATCTTCAGATAACAAACTCGATGCACTCAAAGATGTCGTTGTCGCAAAACTTCTAAAACAGGGGCTGTCGTCAAAAGTTTTAGATGAATTGCGTGTAGAAGATGCAAGTGGTTCAACACGAAAAGCAACGTTTAAAGTAGTGGATTACATCGAGTCAAAAGAGGCGAAGAAGATAGCAGCGGACATTAAAAAGATGAAGCTAAAAGTCAATGCACAGATAGAAGGTGACCACATACGCGTTAAAGGGGCAAAGCTTGATGATCTGCAAAAAGTGATGAAGATGGTACGTGAGGGTGAATGGGAAGCACCAATTGTGTTTGAAAATATGCGATAAAAAAGGGGAAAAGATGAAGAAGATGAGCGTAGCAGAGGCAGCTGAATTTTTTGCTGTTTCAAAAGAGGCAATACATAACCGAATACGAAGAGGCTCACTTAAAAGTCTTCTTGGCAAAGATGGAGTAAAATTGGTACTTGTGGATGAGACAAGCAGAGTGAAAAAAGCAGCTCCAAAACGAGTGACAAAAAACAGTGCCAACGATGAGCGTTACTACAAACTGCTTGAGACACAAAATGCAAAGCTTCAAGAACGGGTTGAAGTGTTGGAAAATGAGACAAGAGGTCTGCGTGACCAAAAAGAGCAGATGCTCATCCAAGAGCGTAAAAAGATAGAAGCAATTTACAAAGAAAAAGATGAGCAGCTTAAAAATATTTTACAGACCATCTCCTCAAAATTTATGCTCGGATCACCGCTTGAAGAAGAGGAGACAGTTGAAGCCGAAATGGTTGAGATAGAAGAGGAAGATATAGAGAATAATACGATTTCTCTAAAGAAATATCTAAAATTATTTGATTTTTCAGAGAAAAAAATCAAAAAAATCAAGAAAAGATTTAAAGAAAAAGCAAAAACTGATGAGAGAATCATCACTGTAGGCAGTAAATATTACATTGACAGCGTCAAATACGATTATAAAGATTTGATAAAATAACTTCATAGGAAAAAAGATGAATATTATCATCGCGGGAGCCGGAAAAGTCGGTTTTAATCTTGCAAAAACTTTGAGTATCGGACATAATGTGACCATTATAGACAAAAACTCAGAAGCACTTCACAGAATTCAGGAGAGTCTTGACATTATGCCTTTGCGTGGCGATGTTGAAGATTCACAAACATATGCAAATTTTACAGATAAAGATATTGATCTTTTTATTGCTGTTACAAATCTTGACAATGTAAACCTTATCTCGGTACTTATGGCAGAAGCTGTTTTAAATATTGATAGAAAATTTGTACGCCTGCAAAAACATTTTTTTCATGGAAGTGATATAAAACAAAGGCTCAACATTGATAAGCTGATTTTTCCTATTCAGCTCGCTTCCAAAGCAATCTCTTCACTGCTTGCATATCCAAAAGCAAATAATGTGAAATTTTTTAAATATACTGATTATAAACTGATATCTGTGATGGTATCAAGCCGTTTTATACCACAAAGTTTTCAATCGAAAAATTTTAATATAGTGGGCATAGAGAGAAAGAAAGATTTTTTTATTCCTATGGATGAGAGTGAAGAGATTCTGCCAAATGACCTTGTCTACTTTTTTGGGCTTGAAGAGGAGATACGGGAAGTTTGCCAACAATTGGAACTCGATACAAACACAGAGATTCAACGCTGTGTCGTTTTTGGCGGTGAGGAGCTTGGGGTTTCCATTGCCAGAGAGTTGATAAATGTCGGGCGTGATGTGAAGCTTGTCGAAGAAAATTTAGATCTCTGTGAACATGCCGATGAAGCACTTGGAGGGAAAGTCTCCATCATAAATTCAAAATACCGCTCCCATGATATTTTTGAAGATGAGGATCTTGACAGTGCAGATATTTTCATCGCAGCAACAAATAACGATGAGTTTAACATCATTAAATGTTTAGAGGCAAAAGAGAGCGGAATAAAAAAAGTAGTGGCCATCAATAATGAGATGGAGTACTACAATCTTATGCACTCTTTGGGAATCATAGTCGTGCGAGGCCCAAAAATAAGTGCTTATAACACGATCATTGAAGAAGTGAGCTCTACAGGTGTTGTTATTCAAAAGAGTTACTGTGGTGCCAAGGCTGTCATTTTTATGCGCAAGGTCTTTAGAAGTTCAGGGCTTGTCAATAAAAAGGTCAAACCATTCTCAGTAGCTAAATCAAGAATTTTTTATATGCGTGATGAGTATGTTTACCCTTTGGATGAGAAGATAATATTGGAAGAAAATGATTTGATAGTTGGTTTTTGTGGGGTAAAAGAGAGTGCTAAAGTGAAGCAGTGGATCTATGAACTATAAAAATATTGCAAAAATACTCTCTATAATCGGAGTGACAGTTGCTCTAATATTCTTGCTTGATGTTGTAGTTGGTCTTATCTATAATGAGAGTTATTTGAAGTTTTTGCTTTATGACGGTCTTTTTTTCGCAGTTAATTTGGCTGTATGGCTCTTTTTAAAAAACCATGAATTGAATTTAAAAATAAAAGAGAGCATTTTAGTTGTCAACCTTTTGTGGTTGCTCTTAGGGGTAGCAGGCGCACTCCCTCTCATAATTTATAC
Source organism: Sulfurimonas sp. (assembly GCA_027038255.1). Taxonomy (GTDB): domain Bacteria; phylum Campylobacterota; class Campylobacteria; order Campylobacterales; family Sulfurimonadaceae; genus Sulfurimonas. The sequence continues at coordinate 3,067 of JALVXQ010000331.1, forward strand.
TAATGTCTCCTATGCGTCAGCATTTTTTGAAGCTATTAGCGGTTTTACAACTACGGGGGCAACGGTCTATACCGACATAGAATCCCTGCCGCATATGATTTTGTTTCATAGAAGTTTGATGCATTGGCTGGGTGGTCTTGGGGTCATTGTGCTTGGTGTGGGTCTGCTCTCTATGATAAATCCTACAGGGAGTTTATCGCTTTTTAAAGCAGAGTCAACAGGCGTTCAGCTGGAAAAGCTGACACCAAAAATCAAAGATACAGCACTCAGTTTATGGCTTGTTTATCTTCTTCTTACCTTTGCTGATATGCTCTTTTTAAAGTTCTTTGGAATGGACTGGTTCGATGCCATTAATCATGCTTTTTCAACATTATCTACAGGAGGATTTTCAACAAAGAACAACTCTATGGGATATTTTGCAAATCAAGATGGCATTATCTGGACAACAACTATTTTTATGATGTTAGCAGGTATTAACTTCTTAGCCCACTTGAAGCTCTACCATAAAGATGTTTCCGGTTATAAGAGTGAAGAAGTGCGATGGTATCTGCTCATTTTTTTAGCACTGAGTATTGCGCTCAGTTTTGTACATATGGACATCAGCGGAGACTCTTTTTATGATGCACTGAAACATTCAAGTTTTACCATAGCTTCTGTTATGACGACAACAGGTTTCGCAACGATTGACTATGGTTCCTGGTCGCACTTGGCGATTGCCATTATCTTTGTAGGGCTTTTGATGGGTGGAAATGCAGGTTCGACCGCAGGGGGAATCAAGATAATACGCCATGTTATCATCTTTAAAACCCTTTCATCCGAGCTCAAACGTATCTTACATCCAAATACAATCATTTCAGTCTTTGTAGACGGACTCAAACAAAAAGAGCGGATTCTCTCTTCAACTTTTGGCTTTTTTGTACTTTTTATGATTACCGTAGCGGTTGTTACTGTCTACATCTACGCGAGAGGATATGATGCTATGAGTGCTGTTTCAGGTGCTTTTGCTCTTGTCGGTAATGTAGGCCCCGGTTTTTCTCTTGTAGGACCGGCGGATAACTTCTCTTTTTTCAGTGATTTTGATAAACTTTTCTTCTCTGTTGCTATGATTGTGGGTAGACTTGAGTGTTATACTGTTTTTGTGCTACTGAGTAGCTCTTTTTGGAAGAAATTTTAAAATTCATTTGATAAAATTATGCAACTTAATAAGATTTGTGCGATAATTATAAAAAGGGTCTTTAGAGTGACCATAAATCATTAAAAAGTATAAATAAAGATGATACGAAAACATGCAACAGAACAGACTGCCATATTTTTTAGTGTTTCCAAATGGGTTTTTCTCTCTTCGGTGATTGGGGTTGCAATTGGCGCAACGGTAACACTTTTTTTAAAGATTTTAGCCTATAGTGAGGAAACCCGTTCTTTCCTTCCATTTGAATTTTATTATCTTCTTCCTGTAGCACTTGTTTTGAGTGTTTGGCTCACAAAAACATTTGCACCCTCAGCTGAAGGGCATGGAACAGAGAAGGTTATCTCTGCTGTACACAAAGAAGATGGAAAAATTAATGTTTCTGTTATTCCTGTTAAGACTTTAACGACAGTCCTGACAATTTTTGCCGGTGGTTCTGTTGGTAAAGAGGGTCCGGGTGCGCAGATAGGGGCAGGTGTCGCCTCTTTGATTTCAAGACTTTTAAAATTTAACAAGCAAGACAGAAAAAAACTGGTCATATGTGGTATTAGTGCCGGTTTTGCCACTGTTTTTGGTACACCGATTGCCGGAGCTATTTTTGGGGTAGAAGTACTCATTATCGGTGTTATTATGTATGATGTTCTGCTCCCCTCCTTCATTGCCGGTTTTGCCGCTTTTACGACGGCACAATTTTTAGGAATTGATTATACCTATTATGACCTGCACTTTTTTCAAGATGTCTCTTTAGATCTTGTGCTCATCATCAAGGTTGTGATTGCGGGACTCTTCTTTGGGTTTGTTTCGGACATTACAATAACAGCCATTTCACACACGCACAGCTATATTAAAAGTATCAAAGTAAATTCCTATATCAAAGCTTTTGTTGGTGGAAGTATTATTGTTGGTTTGACACTTGTTTTTGGAAAAGAGTATATTGGACTAGGTCTTGATACCATCGGGGATGCTTTAAATCCAAATCCGACACTTGTCCATGATATTCATTGGTATACTTTTATTCTCAAGACCATATTTACATCACTCTCTTTAGGTGCCGGTGGAAGTGGTGGGGTCATTACTCCCATCTTTTATATTGGGGCAACAAGTGGAAACTTCCTTGGCTCTATTATCGCTCCGGAGCATATTCCACTCTTTGCAGCACTTGGTTTTGTGAGTGTTGTTGCGGCAACGACAAATACTCCTATTGCTTCTACGATTATGGCAGTGGAACTTTTTGGGATTGACATTGCCCACTATGCAGCGCTTGCGGCAGTCATCAGTTTCTTGATTTCAGGACACAGAAGTATTTTCTCATCACAAATTTTAGCTATGAAAAAATCAGAGATGCTGAGTATGAAAATTGGTGAAGAGGTTGAAAACATCAACATCTCACTTGAAGAACATGAGATGGATAAGATAAAAAAATTCAGAAGAAAACTGCACAAAAAGAAAAAATAATCTACCCTAGCTAGTAAGCATTCGCACCTCTCTTTGAGGAAAGGGAATAGTAATATTTTCCTTGTCAAGTGCATGAAAGATGACTAAATTTATCTCATACTGTGTTTTAAAGAAACTCTGTGTCGGAGCCCAGTATCTGTAAGCGATGTCGATGGAGCTGTCATTAAATTTTTCTATACCAACAATGGGCTCATTATTTTGGCTGATATCTTTGCGTGCTGTGATGGTTTGTTTTATGGTTTTAATGGCATGGTTGACATCACTCTCATAAGCAATGCCGATACTTCCCTC
>JALVXQ010000332.1 GCA_027038255.1 Sulfurimonas sp.
CATAGAAATTGAATTTATTCGATAGATTAATAGGTAAAATTGATAAAATTGTTTTTATTTTTACAGTTCTTGTACTCTCTTTTTCTTTTTATTTTGTCTATACATTACAACAGTCATACTCTCAAAAAGAGACACTGCAGTCCTTAGATAATGCGCTTTATTTGACACGAAACTTACTTGAAGAAGAACAACAACATGCTCTTTCACTCTCTTTACTGCTTGCACAGGATAAAACTTTTTTAGAAGCATTTTATAACAATGAACGCAAAAAAGCATTTGAGATAATTGAGCAGAAGATTGAGAGTTTACAAAGGCTGCAGGGTTATAATTTTGAAGTACAGGTACACGATAAGAACTTGCATACATACTTGCGAAGTTGGGATTACTCTGTCAAAAATGTACCCCTTGCCTCTTTTCGTAAAGGCTTGGTTTTTGTAAAAGAGTACAAAAAACCTTTGGTTTCCTTAGAAGTGGGGAAACGCTTAAATATTAAAGCCATCTCCCCAATTTTAAAAAACGGTTCTTTTGAAGGCTCTATTGAAGTCATTGAAAATTTTGAACATTTGAGAAAAGCACTTGCAGAACATGGTTATGCTCTTTTCATTCTTCTGAATAAAAAATATCTCAATATCGCAACAAGAGTGCAACACAATCCTCTTATTCTCAATAAATTTGTACTGGTGAATAAGAGCTATGATAAACACAGTTTTGAAAGTCTAAAAAAATCGAATTTACAAAACCTGCAGAGTTCCGGTTACTTTACACAGGACAAATATGCCTTTGCTTACTTCAGCATCAAAAATTTTCTAAATCAGAATTTAGGCTACTTTGTTGTTGTGTTTGAAAACAGTGCCCCCCTTATGCTTCAAACACATGACGAAGTAACAACAGAGGAAGTGAATAGTTCAGGAGTTATTATTCAATGAAAATATTACTTTTAGAAGATGATGTGAGTTATAAAGAGACAATTCAAGAGTATTTAGAATCTTTGGATTACAAGGTTGAGAGTTTTGAAAATGGAGATGAAGTTGTAGATGCACTCTATTTTAAAAAATACCATCTATTACTTTTAGATATCCGCGTACCGGGTAAGAGTGGTTATGATATTGTAAAAATGCTGCGTGAGAACAAAGACGAGACACCGGTTATTTTTATTACATCTTTGACTGATATTGACAATTTGAGCATCGGGTATGAACTCGGCTGTAATGATTATATTCGCAAGCCTTTTGCAGCACAGGAGTTGAAGTACCGTGTAGAGCAGGTTTTAAAACTTTTTTACTTGCACTCAAATGAAGAAGAACTGATTCTGAATAATGAATACAGTTACAATCTCACGCAGGGTAAGCTTTTTCACAAAGGTGAAACAATCGCAGTGACACCAAAAGAGAAAAAGGTGCTTGAGTATTTGATAACCAATCTTGATGAGTATATTTCAACAAAGCAGTTGTGGGAAGATGTCTGGGAAGAGAAAATGGTAACCGAAGCAGATATTCGTATGTGTATTAAGAAGATACGCGATAAAACAGATGCAACGTTTATTGTTAGTAAAAAAGGGTTTGGGTACAAAATTGATAGAAAAAGATAAACGATATATCTACACCCTGGCATTTTTTTATTCTATGCTGATCATCTCTGTGGTCAGTGTTCCCGCATATTTTTATATCTCTGTGGAGAAAAAGAGTTATAAACAGGCACAAATGCAGGATTTACAACATTATGCTTATGGAGTTGAGAAGAGCATTTATGACTTTTCTCGGACAAATAAACATATATTTAATTTTCCCCGTTCCCTGTTTTACACTTCATGTTTGTACGGAAGCAGTACCAAACTACTATTTGCAACAGATGAAGCATTATGCAAAAGTATTACATCAAATAAAAGCCAAGATGGACTGCTTAGCAAAAAGGTTCTTTTAAGTCCGAACAGACTTCAGGCAGATGCGCTCATAATTGCTAAGAGATTTTCTTATAAAAACATCTACACAAAAGCATTTATTGCAGCACTTTTTTTAGGAGCAATTGTCTTTTTTATGACACTCTTTTTTATAAAAATCTCTCTGCGCCCACTTGAAAAAGCAAATAGATACTTGACAGTATTTTTTAATGATGCGATGCATGAACTTAAAACTCCTCTTGGTGTTATGCAGCTTAATTTAGAGTTTTTACGTGGAAAGGGAGATAGTAAAGTTCTTCGCAGACTTTATAATAGTATGCAGAGCATAATTTTGATTTATGAAGATATTGAGTACCATATAAAACATACGCATGTGGAGTATAAAGCAGAACATTTAAACTTTTCACATTTTTTATATAACCGAATTGAAGTTTTTTTAGATTTGGCAGGAATTAAAAATATATCTATCGAAAAAGAGATAGAAGATGGTCTGTTTCTAGAGATAAATCGAATAGAGTTGCAAAGAATCATCGACAATACAATCTCAAACGCAATCAAATACAGTCCAAAAAATACAAAAATAGTCATTAAACTCTACAAGGAAAACAGTCATATCGTTTTTAGTGTTAAAGATCAGGGTGTGGGTATAAAAGATACGCAAAAGATATTTGAACGTTATGCTCGTGAGGATGTAATTCAAGGTGGTTTCGGTATTGGTTTAAGCATCGTTAAACACATATGCAATAAAAATGGTATTGAAATCTCAGTAGATACTAAACTCTCTCAAGGCTCTCTCTTCTCCTATAAATTTTCATAACTCTTTTTTTACTTACGCAAAAGTTACGCAGCTATTGTTACTATTTTGCAGATGAAAAAAGGAGAACGAAATGAAAAGTAATCTACTGAAATATTCTATGAGTGCTGCAGCACTCTTAATTCTAAGTTCAAATGCTATGGCAGCAACGCCAACAGCTGCACCAAAAACATACCCTGCCGGTGAAGTTGGTAAGATGGTAAAACTTGGTGAAGATATCATGATGCATACAAATACACATCCACTTACAAAAGATATGGTGGGAAACAAACTGCAATGTATCAGTTGTCACCTGCGTGGAAGTGATGGAAAACCGGGTACTGCCCATGGTATTTCTACCTTTATAGGGACTGCAACGGCTTTTCCTGCATACTCAAAAAGAGAAAAGTCGGTACAAACATTGCAAGACAGAATCAACAACTGTTTTATGCGTAGTATGAATGGAAAACGTCCTATCATAGATACAAAAGCATCTGTAGCAATGGCAACGTATGTTACATGGCTCTCAGAGGGTATGCCAATGAAAATGAATGCAAAAATGCCTTGTGGTCCAGCAAATTCACAAAGATGGGTGCATGGCGCGAAACATTTTGCAAAAATTCAGAAAAAAGCGACACATGCAAACTATGTGAGTGGTAAAAAGCTTTATGAATCCAAATGCGCAATGTGTCATGGTACTGATGGTGCAGGTGTGGGAGCATTTCCACCACTTTGGGGACAAAAGAATGGACAATGGCTTGCATACAATACAGGTGCGGGTATGAGTAAACTCAATAAAGGTGCTGCATGGGTGCTGTCAAATATGCCGCTTGGCCAAGGTGGAACACTCAAAGATCAAGAAGCAGCAGATATTATGCTCTATGTAGATGCGCAACCGCGTGCTGATTTTGATTTACAAAAAGCACTCTATCCTGCGAGTAAAATGGGTTACTATAACTCTAAAGTATTAAAAGAGAAACACTCAGTTCGTAGCAACTTTAAACAGTTTGGTCTTAATGTAGACACTATCCGTGGCGATCATAAAATAAAATAAGGAAAATAAAATGCAAATTCAAAATAAAATAGTTTTATCACTTCTCAGTGCGTCAGTTCTTTCAATGGGACTGCATGCAGCCGATTGGTTAAGTATTGCCGGAACACAACCTGACTTCATCAAAAAAGATGGCAAAAAGATTGAAAATCATAATAATAAGCCACACTTTTGGGGATTTATTCAGATTGGATATCAGAAAGATTATGGAACAATATTAGATGCAGGAGGTACGAACAAAACACCTTTTGTTATGTTGACCCCAGACTTGAATTCACAATCTGGTTTTGAGGTAAACCGTGCGCGATTAGCAGTGCGTGGTATGGTAGATAAAGATAATCAACTTGATTATTTTTTTATGACAGAGTTTGGCGAAGATGGTATTACAAAACCTGCAGGACATGCATCGAATAATTATCTTACAGATGCTTCTATTACTTATAATGGTATTCCTTATGTGCATGTAAGAGCAGGGCAGTTCAAATACCCAGGGAGTGAAGAGGGCATGCGTGCTGTTTTTGCATCAGAGTATCGTAACTTCTCAACTGCAGGAAATCAACTGCTCTTAGAGCGTTTTTTACCAAACAATGCGACAGCAGGAACAGATGCAAATGGTGACATAACTTACACAGCCGCTCCTACGCAATCAGTCGGTGCATATCGTGACCGCGGTATTGAAGTTTTTAATACAACACATGTACGAAAGAACATTGCTGTGAGTATTGCGGGAATGGCAGGAAATGGTACAGGTCTTAGTTCTGAAAATGCTTCAGGAAAAATGACATATTATGCTTATCTCTCAAGTGAGTATTTGTTTGGTAAAGGGAAAGGGTACTATACACAAGCTGTAAAAGCATATGCTTGGTATCAAGATGGAAAAAGAAGACTCAACAACATTAACTATGACCGTGAGCGTTATGGTGCAGGTATTGACTATTTTCATAATGGTCTACGTCTGGATGTAGAGTACATCAAAGCAAAAGGTATGATTTATAATGGTGCGAAAGATACAAGCACTGTTGCATTTACAGATGATTGGGCCTACCAAATCGCTGCAGAGAAAAAGAATGTGGCTGATGGTGGCTTTATAAGTGCCCAATATTATGTAGTGCCTAAAAAAGTAGAACTTTTGGCTCGTTATGATTATTTGAATCGTTTGACGAACTCTGTAAAAGATGAGAGAGATTTTAAAACGACGACGATTGGTATGTCTTACCATTTCAAAGGCCCTAACAGAATAGATGTGAACTATGCTTTTAGAGATATTACAGCGCCAGGAAATGCAGCTGCTCAAGATGTTTTAGATTATGGTGATAATTTACTGTCTATTCAAGGAACGATTAAATTTTAACTCAACCGGGACTCTCGTTTTAGAGCTCACTAGCAAATTTCAACGTATCTATGCCATATTTTTGGCGTAGTTTTTGTGCAGACTTACTCAGAGTCTGCATCTTTTTTTCTTCCTCAAATCCAATAAGTGAGAGCTCTTTGCGTGAGTCCCTAGTAAAGCTTGAGCAGTTTATGCTCAGGCGAATCAGACGCAACCTTTTTTGCGTATCTGCTTTGTGAAACATCTCCAAACAGAGTGCATCGAACTTCTTTTCGGTAAAAATTTCCGCTTTTGAGACATTGATATGCGATTTTTGATTCATCTCGTAGTTGATGCTGAGATGAAAAACCGTTGGTATGACATCGAGCTTCAAGATGGCGAAGCTGAGATGTCGTGCCAAGATGTGTACACGTCTGCGTAGCTCATCTCTCTCAAAAATCGGGTCAAAAGTGCGTGAGATACCGATGGATTTTCTCTTTTGTTTAGTGTTAATTGACGCATCACTCTCTCCGTTTACCCGTTTGTACAACTCTTTTGCATAGGCTCCCCATGACTCTACCGTTCCCCGACGTTTTCGTAATTCTCCAAGTGTGTGGATTTGTCCTGCGTGAAGCTTCTGTCGCATACTCTTTCCAATGCCTGCAAAATTCTCGACTTTTATAGGGTTGACAAAGGCATCAAAATCCCAAGGGTAGATAATCTTACATCCAAAAGGTTTGGCATAGCTTGTGGCGAGTTTTGCGATGTAGCGTGTTTTTGCCGCACCGATAGATACAGGCAGTTGCAACTCTTTTTTTATCTCATGACGCAGAGTGTCTATAAAGTGAGGAATATCTTCATCACTTACCCAGCCGCTGAGGTCTCCATAAAACTCATCAATGCTTGCCTGCTCGATAAGTGGAATTTTGCGTGA